>JAFSCK010000090.1 GCA_017436785.1 Oscillospiraceae bacterium
GACCCAGAAGAAATCCATGTATTCAGACTATAAAAAAGCCCAGGAGAAGATGCGGGAATTACAGACTGCAAAAGCCAACGTCGATAGGATTCTGAATATGGAAATTCCGGAATCTGAAAAAGAAAAAGAAGCGGAGCAGCGGTAAGCTGACCGTATAGAGCGATTTATAAAATCGCGTGGCCACAGGATTTATCCTGTGTTTTTGGGGATTGGGGCTATGCCTCAACAAGCAGAAAACCACCCGCTTCCGCTTTGGCGGAAATGGGTGGTTTGTGGTATTTGTGGCCACAGATGCATTGCTTGCCAGATTCTGAAAATAAGAATTAGGAGGGGGCCGTGCCCCTCCCGTTGTTTTTTTGTTATCCTACGTTATACCGCATCGTACCATCCGTGATAGTCCGGCTGCTCATATTCCTGACATAGACAATATACTGTCCGGCAGGCAAATCAGGCCAGCTGTAGGTTCCGCTGGCACTGCCACCGGCGAAGGGGTAAGCATAACCCGTTGCGGTGTCTACATTATAAAATCCAATATAGAGCGTATTTGTGGTAGGTGTCCAGATACATGTGGTAATTTTCAAAACACCTGTCTCTCCCTCAGACATGGTATACTCGATCATATCCGACCAGATCGCATTATATGTACAACCGTCAAAGGTGAACTGATTAAAAGCGAGGGTCGAACCATCGTATACTGCCAGAGATGGAGCCTGTGTGATCTCCTCCAGAGAGAAACTCTCAATGATCATCTCCTGGTTCCCTTCAGAAGCAGTTGTTACCAGTTCGTCATCCTCTATAGTAATAGACGGTGCCTTGATAACTTCATCCAGAGAGAAGGATTCGATGATCAGCTCCGAGGGAGCTTCCGTAGCCGATGCTGTGCATGGAATTGCCAGAACCATCAGCAGAGCCAATGTTAGACTCAGGATTTTCTTCATACTTGCACATCCTTTCATAGGTTCATTGCGCCACCAACTTGTTCTTCCTGCTGTTGGTGACATACAGCAGCCTTGCGGAAATCATATAACCGTGCACAAGTACATGACTTAAAGGGTTCTATCATGATCTGCTGATCAGGCAGGTATCATGCAGTATTGTAAATCCACATTTTCCTGTTAGCTGACTCGGTATCGCAGTGTGCCATCCGTGATCATTCGATCTCCCATATTTTTAACATATACAACATACTCACCCGCAGGCAGATCATTAAAAGTAACTGACACCTGGATGTTTCCGTCTACATAGGCATACACATATCCTGTTTCCGTTTCCAGATTGTAGACACCGATATACATTAAATTGTCCACCGGTGTCCAGATACACCGCACAATTTCCAAATTTAGGGATTCACCTTCCGAAATATCATAGGCGATTCCATCAGATACAGGCAAACAGGTGTCATATCCTTCAAACTGGGTCTGAATAAAGGCTTCTGCTATGTCAGACGCAGGTTCCTCAATATAGGAAACCGTGACCAATTCATCCTTTGAGAACTGTTCAACGATTCGATTCTCAACTGGGAAAACGCCAGCGGGTATACTTTCTTCCGTTGCAGGAATCGAACCTAAAACAATCTCATCAATCATTTGAATTTCTTTTCCCTTTTCTGGAAGTATTTCACGATCAAATCGGGAACATATTGCCCATCCAAGGATCAATAAAACCGCCAGAATCAAAATCGTTTTTATTTTCATATTGTACCTCTAAAGTTTTTGCGGATTCGGTTAGCCTTCAGCTTCACCCAATTCCATTTCCGGCATCTGTGTATTGACCAGAACAACCAGTTTTACAGAATGTCCATCGGGAACCTCGATTACAGACTGTTGCTCTTCCGTCAGCTCCATGCTGCTGGTCTGATAACCCATCGCCTCGGCAGTAAGCTGGATCTGTGCCAGAATTTCATCTGCCGCCAGCTCCGCAGCTTCGGTACTGGAGATCACAAGAGCAGTAACCGTCTTTCCGCCGCCCCGGTTACCGTGCTGTCTGCTACCGCCTTCGCCACGGCCCGGATCGCCTTCCGGCATTTCTCCCTCCGGGAAGGTGCCTTCCATGTTCTCAGGCGGATTTTCACCGTCCATGGGGTGGCTTCCACCCTCGGGCATATCGCCGTCCGGTCTTTCTTTGCTTTCTCCATCTGGCATCTCAGGCCGTTCGCCGTCAAAGTTTTCGCCCTCCGGGCGCTCTCTTCCGCCGCTCTGCCCCTGCATAAGCTGCATCAGGATGTCCGTATCTGTAATTTCGGTAATTTCCCATAAGCCACTTTCTTCCGCTGCCGCATCCAGTCCGGCTTGGATCAGTGCCTGCACATCTTCCTCCGGAACCTGCACCGATGCCATTTCGGGTGCATCCATCGGCTTGTTCTCCTGTTTTTGATCCTCACCCTTTTGTGCATGGTTCTCCTGCTGGGCATTCGATGTGGATGCTGACACTTCTGTGATCTCAGAATTGCCGCATCCGGTTAATGCTGCTAAAAGCAGGCAGAGAATTGTAATAATAGATATCCATTTTTGCATTGCGTTCTTCATAATACATTCCTTTCTGATTATCGTCCGCCCAGCATCCTGCCAAGATTAAGGTTTCCGCCCTGCTGCTGGGGTGCATCGGAACCAACATAGGTATCAAAGTATTCATAGTAACAGGTTTCTCCGGCGGCAAATCCCTCTAAAATCTGCACATTTTCCCCGTCAGAAACACCAATGGTGACTACCACAGGATCACCCAGGGTGCCGGTCTCCGCATCATAGCTGGTATAGAGGATGGAATCCACGCCATCCTTCCCCAGCGCCGCTACGGGAACACAGGGGACATTTTCCCTGGTTTCCAGGGTGATGAAGGCAGAGGAATACATACCGGGGAGCATCTCGCCACTCTTGCCAAGGGTGACTTCCACAGTAAATTTGCTGTTGCCGCCTTCATTCTCGCCGCTGTTGGAAATTCCCGTAATTTCCGCTTCGAACTGTTCGCCGCCCAGGGCATCCACGGAAACCATTGCCGGCTGACCCACATAGATCCTGGTAATGTCCAGTTCGTCAATGGTGATGGAAACCGTCATGTGTTCCTGAGAGGTTACGGATGCTACGGTGAGTTTGTCCAGAGAATAGGTTTCAAAGGTCTGCACCTGTCCCGTACCACCCATTCCTCCACCGGAAGCATTTCCCCCTCCGGAGGATGCAGCTCCGCCTGCATTCGTGACGCCCTGTTGTCCGGGCGTGCCTGTTGCCTGGGATTCCTGGATGGCGTCTTTTGACACCAGTTTCACCGTTCCCCTGTTGTTTACCACGATCAGGAAAGTATCTCCCACAGCCAGCTCACTGGTCTTGAACAAATCGCTTGTATACTCCTTTTCCACCGTCAGATCTGTTTCGGAGGCAGAGACCTTCGGAGGATTGGACAGGTCCGCAATGGTATATCCATATAGGGTCTGCTTGACCTTTGCCCAACCGTCCTTGATTTCCACCACCTGGGCCACATAGCCGGTGTAAACAACCGTTTCTGCCGTCACGATGGTTAATGTATATGCCTGTGATGCAGAAGTTTGCGTTGCCGTATCGGTATAGGTAATTGTGACAGTAAATGTTCCCTCATAGGTGGGTGTGCCGGAGATCACACCGGTCTGTTCATTGATGACCAACCCGCTGGGCAGATTCGCAGCACTCCAGGTGCCTGACGTGCTTCCGGATACCTGCACGGGATAGGTATAGGCTTTTCCAACAACACCGGTTCCCAAAGTCGTAGTCGTGATCTGGATGACAGGATCCTCTTCCGGCAAATCAGAAGATGCCTCTGAAATTGTCAGGGTAAAGGATGCTGTCACCGTCTGGTTGTCCCCGTAGGTAAAGGTAGCCGCAACGGAGTAGGAACCTGCCGACACCGGTGTGCCGCTGATCTCTCCTGTGGAAGTATCGTATGTAAGGCCATCCGGAAGCCCTGTCATTGTCCATGTGCCACCTGCGGAAGCCTGTAATGTCGCATTGTAGCCGGAACCAACCGTGCCGCTGGGCAATTCTGTTGTCGTAATCTGCACTGTCGGCGGCTCCGGTTCTTCCTTCGTTACAGTCATAATTTCAGAATTGACACGCAAAGCCGGACATCCCTCATTGTGTGTGCTTGCGCTGCACCCTTCCATACCTGTACAAGCGTCGGGATGTATTGGATTTCTGGGACACCCTTCATTATGCGTTTCAGCCGTACAGCTATCATCACCGGTACAAGCCGCAGGCTCTATGATGGTTTTTACACAGCCATCATTGTGGATATCCGCTGTGCAGTTTTCGTCCATTGTACACACATTCTCCGGGGTATCTGTGTCTGAAAGCAGGAACGCAAAGAATCCGCTTCTGTTGTTTTCGGTCTGCGCAATTTGTTCGGTATTTCCACTTTCATCCAGCTTCACAAACCAATGGACCTGTTCTTCATCGCCAATGGCAAGCAGAAGATCTCCTGCTTTGGCTGTCCCGGTGCTGCGGAGCAGGCCGTTTCCCTCCTGGGTGTATACGGGGATTTCCCCCTGATAAGTCCAGCTTTCCGTCATGTCATCTATGTCAGCAGAAAGCCTGGAAGCAGCCGCCAGATCTTCGATGTATGTAGCCCTCGGGTCAATCCGCATTGTCATGCCGCCGTTGGTCACTTCTGTGACGGCTACTTTGTAAGCTCGGAATCCATCTTTTTCAGCATCAAAGAAGGACAGCAGACTCACAAACCAGCCGTCACCATCGTCCGCCAGAAGATATGCTCCATCCTCATCCACGCCGGTAACGATACCGTCGCAGGGTGCGGTAATGGTTTCCGTGCGGTACATAGTAAACAGCTCCTGCATCAGTTCCTCGTATTCCTGCCGCTGGTCAATGAGCCGCTGGAACTGGGCAGAGTTTCCGGTGTCCTCCAAAGTGAACAGGACTCTGCCAATGGCAACCGTATCATTTTCCGCAACCAGAACATCAGAAATCGTGCCGGAATAGGCGGTGGCACTCCAGGGGCTGAATACATACAGTTCTCCGGTTCCCAGCTCGTCGCCGGATTCCGTGGCGACTGTGACTTTGGCCCCTACGGAATAGTCATCATCGTCCATGGTTATGGTGAGAACTCCTTCCAGGTTGGTTTTCACCCGGCCATCTGCTTCCGTTCCATCCGGCAAAGTGACCACGACGGTGTCACCTACATCCAAATTGGTTTCCTTCTCGATCTTTACCGCCATGGTATCATCCAGAGAAAGGACTGCCAGTGCGCCGTGATCTAACATCACATCCTGAACGGCTTCTCCCTCGTTTGCATAGATCACCTTCACGGTGCCGCCAGCCAGAGCCTTGACACTGGTGGATGCGGTATCGTCACTGACATCGGCAATTTCCTCTGCCAGATAGTCCAGAGTCTCCTGCACCTGGGTAATGGCGGTCATAACACTGACCTTGTCCACCGTGGCGATGGGGTCCCCTTCCTTGACGGTATCGCCGTTGCCCACCAGATACTTCGTCAGCTTCACATTTTCCGGGATCCGGACATTCAAGGAGGCTTCACTGGAAAGCTGTCCGCCGCCGATGATCTGGGTGTCAATGGTTTTTTCCTCCACCGTTACGGACAGGATGCTGGCCTGGGAAGCCTCTGCTTCCGCATTTCGGGTAGCAAGCATAGGCATCACCGCCAACAACACCACGAGGATCCCGATCATCGTCAGGCGAAGGTATTTTCTTGTCTGTGTCTTCTGTTCAGACTGCTTTTTCTCTTTTGGTTTTTGAAATTTTCCCATGGTTTATCCTCCGTAATGCAGGGCATCGATGGGCTTCATCTTTGCCGCCTTGTTGGCAGGGTACATACCAAACACGATGCCGATGAAGAAGCAGAACACCACCGCAATGCACACCACGGGGATATTCAAAGCAAAGGTCATGCCCAGGGATGCCACAACGGTATTGACGATCTGCAAAATCGCCCAGCTGATAAAGATACCCAGACAGCAGCCCATCATACACTGGACCACCGCTTCCATCAAAAACTGCATCAGAATGGTCCCCCGGCTGGCACCGATGGCCTTGCGGATGCCGATTTCTCTTGTGCGTTCCGTAACGGTGACCATCATAATATTCATAATGCCGATGCCGCCAACCACCAGGGAAATGGCGGCGATGCCGCCCAGCATGACGGTCAGCACAGAGGTAATAGAGCTGGTGGCATCCTCCAGAGCATCCTGAGAGGTAACAGAGAAGGCATCCTCATCCTGCTCAAACCGCTCCATAAGAAGCTGGGTCATGGTGTTTTCCGCATCTTCCACGGTGAAGTTTTCTGCGGCACTGACATAAAATTCCGTAATTTCCGAGGAAGCCGTGGTAGACAGCCGCACCAGAGATTCGTAAGGGACATAGGCCACCATGGAGCTGGAAGAGAACATATTGGTCAGACTGTCGTCCCCGTCACTTAAAACGCCCACGATGGTGTATTTTACATTGTTCAGAGAAATGGCCTGTCCCACGCAGTCGGCATAGCCGATGATCTCCTCTGCCGCCGCCTCGTTGATGATGCACACATAGCTGCTGTTTTGAATGTCGGCGGTTTTCAGAAACCGACCCATGACCAGTTCCAGACCTTGAATGTCGTAGTATTCCGGCACGGTGCCATAGACAGTAAAGCTGCCGCTTTCTCCCTCTGCGCTGCCGGTAATGGAATCACTGATATAGGGAGCCGTCCTGCCGATGGTATCCTGCTTTTGTGTCCATTCATTTAAGGTATCCATGGTAATGGGAGAACCCTTATCGTCCTCAATGGTCACGGTGAGCAGGTTACTGCCCAGACTGGACAGGGTATCTGTGACGGAGGATGTGGCTCCATCCACCAAACTCACCAGCACCACCAATGCCACCACGCCGATGATAATGCCCAGCATGGTCAGCACGGCACGCATTTTGTTGGAGCCGATGGAGCGAAGGGCCATTTTTAAGGAAAGGATCATAGTGTCACCTCCGTAATCTTACCATCCAGAATATGGATGGCCCGCTGTGCCTGTTTGGCAATATCGTTATCATGGGTGATGACTACGATGGTATTGCCCTGGGCATGAAGCTCATGGAAAATGTCGATGATCTCCCGGCTGGTTTTGGAATCCAGTGCGCCGGTGGGTTCGTCCGCTAAAATCAGCTTGGGATTTGTAACAATGGCCCGGGCTATGGACACCCGCTGCTGCTGACCGCCGGACAGCTCCGTGGGCAAATGCTTGGCCCGTTGAAGCATGTTCACCTTTTCCAGGGCTTTCTTTACCCGTTTCTGCCGCTGGGCCTTGGGCACTTTCTGATAGATCAAAGGCAGCTCCACATTTTCCTCAGCGGTGAGCTTCTGGATCAGGTTATACTGCTGGAACACAAAGCCGATCTTTTCATTTCGGATTCGGGCCAGTTCGTTTTCGGAATAGGCTTCAATGGGCAGGTTATCCAGGTGATAGCTTCCCGCATCGGCAATGTCCAGGCAGCCAATAATATTCATCAGGGTGGATTTGCCGCTGCCGGAGGGTCCGATGATACTGACAAACTCATGGGGATAGATGTGCAATGTGGCATGGTCTAAGGCACGGACCCGTTCATCGCCCACGATATAATATTTACAGAGGTCTTGAATATCGATCATAGCGTTACCTCTTAGCCACGGTTACCGGGCATACCGCCACCGCTGGGCATACCGCCGCCATTGTTACGGGAACCACCATTATTGCGATCACCACCAGGCATTTGTCCGCCAGACTGGTTTCCACCCATGTTGGGCATAGCACCCATGTTGCCAAAGCCCATATTGCCGAAGGGATTCTGTTCCTCGGTATAGTAAACCGTATCGCCCTCGCTTAAGCCGGACTTGATCTCCACGAAATTACTGTTGCTGATACCGGGGATCACATCTACACGACCACCAAATTCTTCGGTTTCTTCATCGTAAGAAGTATAGACATAATAACCGGTGCTGGTCTGGTGCAGGGCTTCCACGGGGATAATGATGGCATCGTCCACGCCCTCGATCCGCACATCCACACTGGCGGTCATGCCTGGGATCATGCCCTCCACCTTGTCCAGCGTCACCACGGCGGTGTAAGCGCCGCTGCTGTCGGTCTTGTCGATCTCTGTAACGGTACCCTTTAAGGTATCCTCACTGACGGAGCTGACGTTCACATCCGCTTCCTGTCCCAGCTCCAGAGAAAGGATATCCCCTTCATCCACGCTGATGGTGACAGACATACTCACATCGGCAGAGATGGTAATGATATCGGTGATCTCCTCGGTTTCCTCCTCCGTTTCCTCGTCCAGATCCACAACGGAATAGATGCTGCCGGAAATGGGAGAGACCATGCCGCCGTAGCGTTGGATCTTCAGCAGTTCCAGCAGGGTTTCCTCCTTTTCGCTGCGGCTGCGAAGCAGGGCATCATAGCTGGCAGTGGAGGAGGTGTCCGTCAGGGTGAACAGGGTGGTTCCCACATAGATCTGCTGGTTCACTGTGGCGTTGACGGTCTTGATGGTGCCGGCATAGCCTGTGACCATTAAGGGATTGTGTATGTAGAGCTTTCCGGAACCAACTTCTGCGCCATCCTCTGTCTTAACGGTCACTTCCTCGTCATATTCCGGGCCATTGTCGGTTACAAGGATGGTTGCGATTTTGCCCACTACGGATTTGACCGTTCCCTCTTCTTCCTCACCGTCAGAGAGGATCACGGTCACAGATTCTCCTTCTTTTAGGGCATCTGTCTCGATCTGTACTGCCATATAGCCGTCCAGAGAGATCGCTGCCAGACCGCCGTGGTCCACCATGGCATCCTCCACCAGCATATCCGCTTCACCGTAGATTATTTTTACACGGCCCGGAACGCCGGAGGTCACATAGCTGCTGACGGTATCGCCCTCGGCATCCGTGATTTGGTCATCCAGATTCTCGATTTCCTCCTGTAACTCCGACATGGCGGTTCTCACTGTTGCCATGTCCACCACGGCCAGAAGGTCCCCTTCTGCCACGGCATCGCCATAGGCAACCAGAATATCCGTCACCTCCACACCGGCAGGAATGGAAATGGTTTCCGTATCCACATTCAGCAGCATACCGGAACCGGAGACTACGGTGCTGATGGTACCTCGCTGGGCCTGCTCACTAAGAACCTCCTGGGCTTCCCCACCGAATTGCTCCCGTACCTGCCGCCGCAGGATCACCACAGCTGCCACCAGAATCACCGCCAAAACCACCACAATGGTGACTACGGTGCGGATCAGCTTTCTCTTTTTTGCCTTTTTGTTTCTGTTCAGTGTCTCAAACAGAGCATCGTCTCTGGATTGCAGCGGTGCCATCCCATTGGGCACCTTTTCAGGCACATTTGCTTGCTTCTTCTTAAACATAAGGACTCCTTTCGTGTATCGAAAAGTGAGAGGTAACACCTCTGTTTTTCTTTCGCAAATAATTTTATACTCCTTGGCTTAATTGGACTTAAGATTTTGGATGTTCATAATAAATTAACTTTCCCTCACCCTTTCGGATGAGGGAATTCTGAATTAGAGACTGACATACAGGCAGGGATTTACGTAGACACCATTCAAGGAAATTCCAAAATGCAGATGGTCGCCAGTGGAAACACCAGTGCTTCCGGTAAGACCGATCTGCTGCCCCGCACTGACGATGGTGCCGTTGCTGATACTGAATCCGCTAAGGTGCATATATACGGATTTGAAGCCGTCCTGGTGGTCAATCGTAACATAATTGCCAGCGGAACTACTATAAGCGGTATAAGCAATACCAGCTCTTGTCGCATACACAGGCCAGCCGGTTCCGGTATCCAGGTCAACACCCTGATGATAAGTAGAAGCGCCTGTGGTAGGTGCTGTCCGGTATCCAAAGGGACTGGTAATGGATGTATAAGAGCAAGGGACAAGCCAAGTGGCACTGGAGGCTGTCGTTGTGGTAGTGGTAGTCGTTGTTGTACTTCCACTGGAAGTTGTGGTTCCGTTATTGGTTGAGGTCGCTGCAGGTACCGTAGTCGGCGGCACGTAGGTTGCCATATAGGCTTCCCATTCCGCCTGCTTTGCGGCATCATACTCGATCTCCTTGGCGGCGATTTCTTCCAGAAATGCCTGCTCTTGGGCTTCAAATTCTGCCTCCAGAGCTTCTAAATCATCTGCTTTTTCAAGAAGCTCCTGGATCAAGGCATCTGCTTCTTCCCGCTTGGCATCCAGTTCCAATTCTGTGGCATCCAGTTCCAGCTTTGTCACTTCCAGGTCCTCCTTCTCTGTTTCCAGAGCCGCTTGCGCCAGTTCTACATTCTCTGCCGCATCGCTCAGTTCCTGCAAGTGTCGCCTGTCTGCGGACGCAATTTCTTCCATCATGTTCAGCCGATCCAGAAGATCTGTAAAACTGTTGGCCTTAAATATGACTTCCCAGTAGGAAACCTCTCCCTCTTCCTCCATAGTGCGAATCCTGCTTTTGTTTGCTTCACTTAACTGTGCATAGTTTGCCTCCGCATTGTCCAGCTCGTCCTGCTTATCTGCGATCAGCACATTAAAAGAGGAAATCTGTTCATTGATATTGCGGATCTGTTCGTAAAGCAGCTGGACCTCCTGATCGATCACATTCTTTTTTGCAATGATGTTGGCGATCTCATTTTCATTTTCTTCGTACTGTGCCTGGACCTCCTCAATTTTTTCCTGTATAGCCTCCTTTTCCTCTTTCAGTACATTGATCTGTTTTCGGATCTCACTGGAGGATGCCGCATTGGCTGGTGTGGGCAATCCAAAAGAAATGGTCATCAGGAAAGCTAGTACAAATACTCCGATTTTTCTTTTTTTCATGGGATTCTCCTTTGCGTGGGGCTTGTTATGCGATATATGCCAGTGGGTTTACATACGTTCCTGCGTAGGAAATGCCAAAATGCAAATGCGCTCCGGTGGATAGTCCGGTGCTTCCTACATATCCAATCAATTGTCCCTGAGATACGCTTTGCCCAGCAGAAACCACATAATGGGTCATGTGCATATAAATGGAAGCAAAGCCGTCCAAAGGGTTGATGCTTACATAATATCCGGCACCGCTGGCCTGATAAGAAGCCGTTGTCACCGTGCCTGCTCTGGTTGCATAAATGGGTGTTCCCTCCGCACAGGCCATATCGATGCCGTTGTGCATCTTTTCATAGCCTAAAACCGGATGGACTCGCATACCAAAGGGACTTGTCAGGGTATATCCGGAAACCGGTGTGATCCAGGTTGCATCCGAGGGCGGATTATCACCTGATTTTGCCAATTCTGCAAGATACGCATTATACTGAGCTGTTTCCAGTTCCGTCTCTTTAGCCGCAATCTCCTGCATCAGTTCTTCCTGAAGGTTTTCCGATTCTTCCAGCAGCAATTCGAATTCTTCTGCTTCCTCAGCCAGCTCCCGAAGAAGATCATCCGATTCTGTACGCCGCTGTTCCAGAATTTCCTCATCCGCAGTCAGCTCTTCCAGAATTTCCTCCAAGGCACCTTTTTCATCTTCCAGATTCAACCGATATGCTGTCACCAAATCTGCGGCTACCCGAAGTTCTTCCATTCGTTTTTGGTCAGCTTCGCTGATTTCCTGCATAATGTTCATTCTGTCCAGCAAATCCGTAAAGCTATTTGCCTTGAATATCACTTCCCAATAGCTGATGCTTCCGTTTTCTTCCATTGCACGGATGCGCACCCGGTGCATCTCGCTAAGTCCATTCAATGTAAACTGTGCAATGTCCAGTTCGTCCTGGGTATCTGCGATCAGCTGCTTATATGCGGTGATCTGCTCATTGGTGGTAGCGATTTTCTCGTTCAGTAAAGATATTTCCTGATCAATGGTGTTCTTTTTTGCCACGAGATCAGACATCTCACCGTATGTCGTATCATACTGGGATTGTATTGCATCAATCTCTGCCTGCAAGGCACTGTTCTTTTCTTCCAGCGCATCGATCTCGCTCTGCAATTCGGAAATACTGCTTGCATCGGAACGAATGGGTATCACCAAACTCAACAGAAGCAGGGCAATCAGCAAAAATAACCAGTAAAGAATCTGTCTGTTTTTCATTACTCTGAAACTCGCTTTTTCCGTTATTTCATAGGTATTGTAGAACATCAACCTAAAATCTACTTAAAAAGTCCAAAAAAGGTCAGCATCCTTTTTTACTGATGCTGACCTTTTTTGTTATTTTCTTTCTTATGGATTCCGGCCCATTCCGCCGTTTCTGCCGCCCATACCATTACCGGAACGATTTCCACCCATGTCAGGCATCTGCCCGCCACCCTGATGGTCATCCATTCCGCCCATATTCTTTCCGCCCATGCCTCGATCCATTCCACCGCCATTTCCGGAGCTGCCGTATACGGTACTGCTCATGGTAACGGTCGTACTGGACGATCCAACAGTCAGTATATATGTGTTTCCTTGAACGATAGACGGATGGCTGAGGATCACACAGGAAAAGGACTGTTGTGCAGTATAGGAAAGTAGTTCCTTTCCAGAGGAATCCGCCAATCTGATTGTTGTTCCCTCCGACTGTGTACCTGTTTTTACCAGCATGGCCCCTTGAGAGGAGGAACTGCTGAAATTCTGTGCCATATTGGCAGAGCCAACACCGATAAATGTGCCGCCGGTAATCGTACCTGTCGTATTAAAATCGAGGATCGCAGTATCGCCGTTGATGGGACCAACAACAGTTACATTGCCGCCCGTGATGGACAAAGTGCCATTGGCATCCAAACCATCACCGGAGGCATAGAGGGTGACCGTACCACCAGAAATTACAATTCTACCTGTGGAAGAACTGAAACCACCCATACCGGGACGGTTGCCCATACCAGACGCATCATTACCGCCTGCGGCATTTAACCCATCGTCCGAAGCAGTAATTTCCATTCTGCCATCCGAAATCATCAAATTTGTGGCTTCCATGCCTTCATAGCTCTTTAGGATACTGATGATGGTTTCGGAACCGGAAACAGCAAGGTCTGTATCCGCATGGACTCCATCATCGCCAGAGGACAACACATAAAAACCGTCTGCAATGGTAATCGTCCCGTTTGAGTGAATGCAATCGTCCAGAGAATCAATGTTAAAGCTTCCTCCGGTGATATAAATATCAGAGCCGGCCTTCATTCCCTTGTAGGATTCATCCGAAGTCATCAAACTGGCACTGCTGCCGCCGCCAGCCGTAATTGACAGATCGACATCTTCCACATTGATGACCGTTTCCGCCTGGATGCCATCATTTCCTGCCACAATTTGAATACATCCGCCATACAGATAAACATATCCATGGGATGTATCTTCGTCATTGTCGGATCGAATACCATCGCTGCCAGCCGAAATCGTCATATTACCGCTGCCGATCTTCACGCAGTCCTTTCCGTTCAGACCAACATTGGCTGCTGTAATATTCAAGTTGCCGGAAGAAATGATCAAATCATCCTTGGACACAATGCCATGCTTATAGTTGCCGGTCAGGTTCAGTGTGCCGCTGCCATTGATCGTCAGATCCGCCTTGCTGAAAATAGCTGCGTCCAAAGTGGAATCGCTGTCGGTAATCATATAATTGTATCCGTCAGAAAGTGTGTTCGTTGATCCCTCTGCGAGAGTAAGGGTCACCTTGTCTGCCGAACGAATATAAATAGCAGGGCCGCCGCTGTTGCTGATCGTTGCACCGTCCAGAATCAGGATTACATCGGAATTATCCGCATCTACCGTCACCATAATGTCTTCGATCTCACCGGACAGAGTATAAGTTCCTCCGGATGTAATCTGATATAGCTGAATATTTGCATCGGTCGTAACAACCGTATCTTCGGAAATATTCAGTACGTCCCCATCCGTTGCATCCGCAGCAGCTGTATCCGCCTCCGAAAAGCCGAAGTCCATGCCGGAAGTGTCTGCCAACGCAGGGGTTTCCGGTGTCTGCGTATTTCCTATACTATCTGCTTTCTGGCTGCTGCCGCATCCTGTCAGCATCAATGACAGCACCAGAATCCAGGAAATCCATTTCATATTCATCCCTCCATTACAGTTCTGCCGGGGACGTTTCCTGCTTAGAAACCGTGATCTCCAGATTGCCATTCCGGCAGCGGAGCTTGTCGATCATTTCCTTTTCCTTGGCAACATCCCGCAGCGTCAGATTGTAGGTCAGACGGAACATACTGCCCATATTGGTGGTTTTCACACGAACCAGCTCATAGGAGCTTGCATAGTAGTTCAGAATACCGTCAAAGACACCGGTATAGTCCAGATCCTCCGGAATGGTGATATTCAATGTCTTATAAGATGCCATATTTTTGCTTATACCAAAATCCATCTGGTTATACAGCACACTCAGCAGGCACATGAGAATTGTGAACAGCAGCGCAAACCCCAGATATCCCATGCCCACCATTAGTCCGGCAGTCATTGCAAGAAATAGCATAGTTATCTCTTTTGCAGAACCCGGAACACTCCGGAAACGAACCAGACTGAATGCACCAGCTACCGCTACACCGGCACCGACATTACCATTGACCATCATAATGACCACGCACACCACAGTAGGCAGCAGTGCCAGAGTCAGAATAAAACTCTTGGTATAGCGGCTGCGGTACATATACCCAGCAGCCAGGATTAATCCAATGATCAGCGAGCAACCCATGCAAAGCAAAAAGTCGCCAACCCCGATCACCGTTGTCATATCTGAATCAAATAAACCTTTGAAGATAGCATTAAGCAAGTAAATAGCCTCCTTTTGTTTTAGGATATATCATGGTTTCGTATGCGGTTCCATACTTAGAAAAAGAAGTTTTGTAAATATGCTCCTGAGAAAGTACGTGGGTCATCCAGAGCGGAATTCCTCCGGAGCATTTGATTTCCATAAGGACTTTTCCTTCCTCCAGCAGAGGTGTACCCCAGACATCTGCTTCCAGAGAAAGATCCTCCTGACGGCAGAGAATATGGTCATCAAATGTTACACGGAAATCGCCGCCGTTCTTTTCGTAATAAGCTTCCCGCTCATAGGACAGAAACACAACCGGATGCAGCCCATGGTAGTAGTCCAGAAAATATTCGATTTCCTCTACGATCTGTTCTTCCCGGAGACAGGGCATCTTTCCCGAAACCCAGTCAATCGCCTCTGTTTCTGCCATTGCCAGTCGGCGCTTATAAACAACAGAGTCATACTTTTTCTTCAATTCCACAAACACAGGACTGTATGGATCAGCCTTGCTGTAACTGCGGATACGCAGTTTTTCCTTATAAGCCGGTTTTTCAATGGAATGTCGGATGAGCCGGAAGCTGTCCGTATCATAGTAAAGATTCCGAATGGTCGTTCGTCCATATTTGTCTAATTCCATATAAGGTACCATTGCTTCCAGTACCATTCGTTTCTGCTCCTGAGTGAGCATATATTTTAATTCGTATCTCTGAAATACACTTTGGTATGCCATATCTGTTACCTCCTTGCAGGAACAGTATAATGAGCAAACCATAATTGAACTTAAAATACACAAAAAGTTAACAAGATTTCTCTTTTCTATTTAAGCCTTAATTAAAGTACATCTTCTATAATAAACGCATACAAAAGGAACTGTGAGGTGTCTTTATGCGTATTCTTTATGCGGAAGATGAAGTTGCTCTGGCCAGAGCCGTTGCAAAAATACTGGAAAAGAATAACTACACCGTCGATGTTGTACACAATGGTCTGGATGCCCTGGACTATCTGCAAAACGGAAATTATGACATTGCAATTCTGGACATCATGATGCCAAAGATGGATGGAATTACGCTGCTGCGAAGGCTGCGTACCACAGGGATCACCATCCCGATCATTATGCTGACGGCGAAAACGGAAATCGACGACAAAGTTCTGGGTCTTGACAGCGGAGCCAATGATTATTTGACCAAGCCCTTTGATACCAAAGAGCTGCTTGCCAGAATCCGGGTGCTGACCAGAGGGCAGAGGCCGGTAGACTCTACCATTCAGTTTGGCAATATATCCCTGGATCGTACAACCTTTGCTCTGTCCTCTCCCTCCGGCAGTTTTCGTCTCGCCAACAAAGAATTTCAAATGATGGAAATTCTCATGTCCAATCCCAAAATTCTGATTTCCTCCGAACAGTTCATGGAAAAGATTTGGGGTTATGATGCAAATGCCGAAATCAATGTGGTTTGGGTATACATTTCCTATCTTCGTAAGAAGTTGAATGCCCTTCACGCCGATATTCAGATTAAGTCCACCCGAAATGCCGGTTACACACTGGAGGAAATCACATGATCCAGAAGATAAAGATACGCTTCATTTCTCTGGCTATGATCGCCCTGTTTATCCTCCTTTGTGCCATCGTAACCGGCATGAATATCGTCAACTATAATACCATCGTTTCCGATGCAGACACGAAACTGGAACTGCTCTCCAAAAATCAGGGTATCTTCCCAGAATTCGGTTCCGATAAAAAATGGCCGATGCCACCCAATATGACTATGGAAACGCCTTATGAGTCCCGGTATTTTTCCATCTTGTTCTCTTCTGCCGGAGAGGTCATCCATACAGACACCAGCCGCATTAAGGCAATCGACTCAACCTCCGCCGTCCAATACGCAAATCAGGCGATTCAGACCAATCATATCAGCGACTTTATCGACCATTACCGGTTTTTGGTTTCCTCGGAAGGAAATGCTGTCCGCATCTCCTTTCTGGATTGCACCAGAGAGATTTCTTCCTTCCGGAGCTTCCTGATGATCAGCATTTGTATGGCTCTGGCCGGATATGCGGCATTTTTCTTTGTGCTCCTGTTCTTCTCCAATCGCTTTCTGCGACCCATTACGGAGAGCTACGAAAAGCAGAAGCGCTTCATTACCGATGCAGGACACGAGATCAAAACCCCGTTGGCTATCATCAAGGCCGACGTAGATGTTCTCGAAATGGAATATGGAGAAAACGAATGGCTGTCTGCCATCCAGAGCCAGGTAAAGCGTCTGTCTGACCTGACCAATGATCTGGTTTATCTGTCCCGGATGGAAGAAACAGAGGACACTATGCAGATGATCGACTTTCCATTTTCCGACGTGATCTGCGAAACCGCCCATTCCTTTGACGCAGTTGCTCAGGCAAAGGGAAAAATTTTCCAATGTTCTGTACAGCCTATGCTTTCTCTGAACGGCAATGAAAAATCTATCCGGCAGCTCGTGAACATCCTGCTGGATAATGCCATGAAATACTCTCCGGAAGGGGGCTTTGTATCCCTTTCTGCCGGGAGGCAGGGCCGGTATTTGAGCCTATCCGTACAAAACACCACGATCGTTCCTGTTGAAAAGAAAGACCTGAGTCATATTTTTGAGCGGTTCTACCGTATGGATGCTTCCCGAAATTCTCAGACCGGCGGATACGGCATTGGTCTTTCTGTTGCAAAAGCTATCGTAGCAGCACACAATGGCAGGATTTCTGCTACAACTGAGGATGGTCACTCTCTGCAAATCTCGGTTCAGTTCCCCGTATAAGGAGGGCATTTTGACACACGAAGAATACTACGGTCCTACCCTGGAAATTCTGCGTTATGCGGAAAAACAGCTTCGGGATATGATGGAACTATTTCCAAAGCAACTTCCGGAGAATCTGAAACCCATTGTCTATTACTGCTCCCGGATCAAATCTCCGGAAAGCATGATCCACAAAATGGAATGTCTGGAGCTGCCAACAGATTGCAGGACCGCACTGGAAAACACCTTTGATGCGGTAGGCCTGCGGATCATCTGCGCCTTTACAGAAGATGTCTATACGATCGTTTCCTGGTTGAAAGCAAGGAAAGAGTTACACATTCTGCGTGAAAAGGACTATATTACCTATCCGAAGCCAAACGGCTATCGCAGCTATCATCTCCAAGTCTGGCTTCCGGACTTGGAGATCCCTGCGGAAATTCAGGTTCGCACCATTGCCACGGATTTCTGGGCGACCCTGGAACATCAACTGAAATACAAAAAGGATATTCCCCACGAGGAACTGATCCGCAGTGAACTGAAACGGTGCGCCGATGAAATCGCCTCTGTGGATCTTTCCATGCAAACCATCCGGGATATCATCCGAACGTCCATAGAAGAGAACAAACAGGAGGATTTGAAATGAACGACAATGAAGAAATCTATGAGAACAAACCCTCAGATTATGAAACAGAACCAGAATTTCACCGGGAAGCCATTCCCGAACCCCCCAGACCGGTCCATATCCCTGCCTATCTTGTTTCTGATCCTGTGAAAAAGAAAAAGCAGAAAACAGGCACCGCCCGTTTTCTCATCATTGCGCTATGCTTTTCCCTGTTAGGAATCACTCTTGGTGCCGGTGGTGCCATTCTTGTAAACCATTATGCAAATCAGGAAGAACCCGAAGCAGACCAGACACAGCAGTTGACGGTCATGGTAGAGGGAATCCGTGAACAGGTCGAGATTGAAACCATCCAGATCGATACCAGCAAAGAACTGACCGCTGCAGAGGTTTATGCTGTCAATGTCAATTCTACCGTTGGTATCACCACCTCTGTTACAACGAATATCTGGGGATTTCAGACCACTTCCGCAGCCTCCGGCTCCGGCTTTATCATCTCCACCGATGGTTATATTCTGACAAATTACCATGTAATCGACGACGCAGACAGCATCACCGTTTCTCTGTTTGACGGTACTACCTATGATGCTGTTTTGATCGGCTACGATGAAAGCAACGACATTGCCGTATTGAAAGTGGACGCAGATAATCTCCCGCCTGTGATTCTGGGCGATTCTGACAATCTGAATGTAGGTGACCAGGTTCTCGCTATTGGCAATCCTCTGGGTGAGCTGACCTTCTCTCTGACCTCCGGTTTGGTCAGTGCCATGGATCGGGAAGTGACCCTGTCCAGCAGTGTCTCCATGAATCTGATTCAGACAGACTGCGCCATCAATTCCGGCAATTCCGGCGGTGCGCTGTTTAATATGTATGGCGAGGTCATCGGAATCACCAACGCCAAGTATTCCAGTTCCTCCAGCTCCGAAGCATCCATTGACAATATTGGCTTTGCTATCCCTGTCAATTCCATTCGCTCCATCGTGGAAAGCATCATTGAAAAAGGCTATATTGCAAGTCCCTATATTGGCATTTCTGTTCTGGATGTTTCAGAAGAAATGCAGATGTATGGCATTCCCGCTGGCGTTGCGATCCAAGCTGTTACCGAAGGTTCCCCTTCCGCAGCCGCAGACTTACAGACCGGCGATGTGATTACCGCCGTTAACGGCGCTGCAATGGACAGCAGCACACTGGTAGATTTCGTCGGCAGTTCTTCTATTGGCGATCAGATCACATTGGATCTCTACCGTCAGGGTGAAACCATAACGGTCACAGTTACCGTAGGAGAACAGATTCAGTCCGCACTGGCAAATAAAGAAGCCGCTCAGTCCCAGCAGAGCAGTCAGGGACAATTCATGCAGCCCGGAAATCAGGGTGGCAACCCCTTCGGAGGTTTTGGCGGCAGGCGATAAAATCTTATCGCCTGCTATACACACCTATCCAAAAAGGCTGCTGGAATACTTCCCCAGCCTAGATTTCATATAGAATCTCTTAAAGTGATAGCAAGCCGAAAGATAGCCCATCGAACCAAAACGGTTCGATGGGCTTTATATATTCATGACGCACTCATTCGTCTACTTCCAAATGGTATCCCAGCCTGCGAATCGCTACGATACGAACATTGGAACCAATGCTTACCAGTTTCTTGCGGAGAAATCCCACATAAACCTCCACATGGTTTTCCACTGCATTGGATTCAAAGCCCCAGACCCGGGCGAGAATCATCTCTTTAGAGATCACCCTGTTTTGAGATTGGAACATAAAGCGCATGACATCAAATTCCTTTGCGGAAAGCCGTATCGTTTTCCCACCACATACCAGCATACAGGTTTCCAGATCTAGCGTTGTATTTCCGCAGATCAGTCCTTCAGCCCGATTTTCCTGTCTGCGTAGCAACGCATTGATGCAGGCAAGAAGTTCTCTGGAATCAAAGGGCTTTTCCAGATAATAATCCGCTCCGGCATTCAGGCCATTGATTCGGTCCTCTACCTCACTTTTTGCAGCCAGCATAATAATGGGAGCCGGAAAATGCTTTTCACGGATTCTCTCAGCAATTTGGATCCCTTCTGCATCCAGAATCAGCAGGTCAAACAGCCCCAACATAGCACACTCAATACCGGTCTGTTTATCGTAAACCACATCAACATCAAAGCCTTTTGTTACAAGCAAGGCTTTCAAAGAGTCAGCCAGCATACGTTCTTCTTCAATCATCAAAATTTTCATATCTCTATCCCCTTATGGTATCGACCGTTTTTTATAGAACCCGAAATAACCCTTGTCGTGGCAGAGAGACAAGGGTTATTTTTCTGCGCCCGTGCGCAGGAGGTGTTGATTATCCGTAGTATTACAGAAAAGAATGAGGATGTATTACAAAGAGAAAAGTATGTAAAAATCCAGGAATCACGGGCTTCAAGGATTACCAATACCTTACCAAAAGAACCTTAATTGAGCCATAAAATCCGTGTAACAAAACTATGAATTATCCTTCACATATCGTTAACAAGCATTTTTAAGTAGGCTTAAGGTTCTGGGACTACGATATTAAGCATGAAAAAATCTGTTCGAAGCAGTTTTTCGTACATTTCACTAAGAAAAGGAAGGATGAAAATTGAGCAATAAACATGTCAAGGAGGTCTACCATGATATCTGTTAAACATCTGACGAAATATTATGGAGACCATCTGGCCGTGGACGACATCTCCTTTGAGATTGAAAGCGGTCATGTTTACGGTTTCCTGGGTCCCAATGGTGCCGGTAAATCCACCACCATGAACATCATCACAGGATGTCTCTCTGCAACAGACGGCACCGTTCTGATCGACGGCCATGATATTTTTGAGGAACCGGATGCAGCGAAAAGGTGTATCGGCTATCTCCCGGAACACCCGCCCCTGTACATGAATGAATCCGCACTGGAATATCTTATTTTTGTCGCAGAAGCTAAGGGGCTGCGAGGTGCGGAGCTGAAGCAGCAGCTTGATGATGTCATTCGCAAAACGGGTATTGAAAGCGTGAAGCATCGCCGTATTTCCCAGCTTTCCAAGGGCTACAAGCAGCGTGTTGGCATCGCCCAGGCATTGCTTGGAAACCCCAAGGTCATCATTCTGGACGAGCCAACCGTCGGTCTTGATCCCATCCAGATCATCGAAATTCGTGACCTGATCCGGGACCTGGGCAAGACCCATACCGTCATTTTCAGTTCCCATATTCTGTCGGAGGTACAGGCCATCTGTGACCAGATTGTGATGATTGCCAAGGGCCGACTGGTGGCACTGGGCGCACCGGAGGACCTGCAAAAGCAGCTTCTTTCTTCCCATGAAATTCTGCTGACCACCGATGCCCCTGCAAATGAGATAGCACAGTTTTTCACGGACGTCCCCCATATTACGGAACTGGTTGCAGAAAGCTCCGGTAAATTCACACAGGTGCAGATCAAAACCGATCAGGAGGATATTTATGCGCTCTCAGCTGATCTCTTCCGAACTTTTGCAAAAAGCCGCTGGATTATCTTCGAAATGACCTTGCGGAAGGGCAATCTGGAAGATGTATTCCTGGAGCTAACAGATAATCTTCCTGCGGATTCTGATTTGGAATTGGATTTCGATGACGAGGAGGATGAAGCATGATCGCAGTATTAAAGCATGAGCTGCGGCTCTATTTTCAGTCCCTGACTGCCTACGTTTTCGGTGCCTTCCTGCTGCTGGTGGTGGGCATCGGTGCCATGCTGTATAATCTGCAGGCAGCTGTCAGTAATTTTGAGTATGTTCTGAGTTTTTCCAGCATGGTTTTCGTAGTCATCGTTCCTATTCTGACTATGCGTGTCATTGCCGAGGAGCGGAAACAGAAAACTGACCAGCTATTATATTCTCTGCCCATTTCCACCACTGCTGTGGTAATGGGCAAGTATCTGGCGCTGCTTCTGGTATATTTGGTTCCGCTTATCTTCATCTCCATTTATCCGCTGATCTTCTCCCAGTACGGTGAAGTTTACTTACTGACCTCCTATGGCTCTCTGTTTGCCTTCTTCGTCATGGGTGCAGCTCTGATCGCCGTGGGTGTGTTTATTTCCTCCCTGACAGAGAACCAGGGTTTTGCAGCCGGTATCGGCGTTGCGGTGATCCTCTTTAACTATTTCAGCGTTTCTCTGGCAGAATACACCTCTGCCACCGCTTTTGGCAGTGCCGTGGCACTGTTTGTTTTTTCTGCCCTGATTGGTTGGGTAATTAAGAACATTACCCGCAACGAGACCATCGGCTATGGCACCGGTCTGGCTCTGATGTTTACCACAGCGATTTTCTATATCGTTGACAGCGAGAAATTTGAAGGACTGCTGCCTGACATTATGAAGAAGCTGAGTCTGTTTGACCGTTTTGAAACCTTTGTAAACGGTGTATTTGATTTGACCGCATTGGTTTATTTCGGCTCCGTCATTGTGCTCTTCCTGTTCCTGTCAGTACAGTCCCTTGAAAAGCGGAGGTACAACTAATGAAGAAACCTGTTAGCCTCGCCTTGAAAGGCGGCTCCTATTCCCTCGCTGTTACGGCTGTGGTGCTGGCGATCTTAATTGTTGTCAATATTTTTGCCTCCACGCTGCCCTCCAGCATAACCAAGCTGGACATCAGCTCTTCCAAGCTCTACTCCATCACCAGCAATACAAAAGCTGTGGTAAATAATCTTCAGCAGGATGTGACTATTTATTGGATTGTCCAGGCGGATATGGAGGATTCCATCATTGAAAATCTTCTGAGTAAATACGAAAGTCTGTCTGACCATATTGAAGTAGTGAAGAAGAATCCCGATGTGTTCCCCACCTTCACCCAAAGCTATACCGATGAAACCGTACCCAATAACTCCCTGATCGTGGAGTCCGGTGAGCGGTACCGCTACATCAGTGTCAACGACATTTATCTCAGCGAGGATGCCTATTCCTATTATGCCACGGATTTCGACGGTGAGGGTGCCATCACCTCTGCCATCGACTATGTTGTGACCGAGGATCTGCCCCAGCTGTATGTCCTCCAGGGCCATGGCGAAGCAGATCTGCCTGCCACCTTTGCCGATGCTATTGAGAAGGAAAACATCGAAACCGTTGCCCTGTCATTGCTTGCCGTGGATGAAATTCCGGAGGATGCAGATGCACTGCTGATCTATGCACCCCAGAGCGACATTACCACAGAAGAAGCAGATATGCTGACAGACTATGCAGATAACGGCGGCAAGCTGCTGGTAATGGCAGGTCCTGTGGAGGGTGCCGAGCTGACGAACCTTCACAGTGTTCTGAACCATTACGGTGTCACCGTTACGGAAGGTATCGTTGTGGAAAACGATCGTAACTATTATGCTTTCGGTTATCCCTACGTGCTGATGCCCGATATGGCAAGCCACGCCATCACCGATCCGCTGATTGAGGACAGATACTACCCCATCTTCCCCATTGCCCAGGGTCTGGATGTAAGTGGTGCCACCGCTGAAGTCACAGAGCTGCTGGGAACCTCTTCTTTCTCCTTCAGCAAGGTTGCAGGGTTTGAACTGGATACCTACGAATACGAGGACGGCGATATAGAAGGTCCCTTTACTCTGGGTGTGTCCATTGCAACAGAAAATGAGGGGCAGATCGTATGGTTCTCAGCTTCCGACTTCCTGGGTGATATGTACAACGCCTATTCCTCCGGCGCAAATGTTGATTTGGCTATGAACGCCATGTCCGCACTTATGGGCGAGCGGGAAGCCATTGCCATCCGTAGTAAATCTTTGAACTATAACTACCTGACCATCAATGAATCCACCGCATCTACCTTAAAATTCCTGATGATTGGTGTATTCCCCCTGATGTATCTGGCTATGGGCATTTTCGTAATTATCAGTAAGAGGAAGGTGCAAAATGAAGCGGTTTAAGAAACTGGGTGTCCTGCTTGGCATTCTGGTGGTAGTCTGCATTGCCACCTTTGCCCTGACCCATTATGAAGAAGAGCAGGAACAAATCAAAAACAGCGATGAGATTATTCTGCAAATCCCTGCGGATACCGTAATCAGTCTGTCATGGGAATACGCAGAAGAAGGCAACCTTGCCTTCCATAAAGGGGAAGATGGCTGGCTTTATGACGAGGACGAATACTTCCCTGTCAGCGAGGAAAAAGTCAATGATATTCTGTCCGAGTTTGAAGCCTTTGGTGTGACCTTCATCATCGAGAATGTGACCGACTACAGCCAGTACGGCCTGGATGAACCGGAAATGACCTTTCACATCGGCACGGAAGAAACCAGCTATGATATCAAACTGGGTGCTTTCAGCACCATGGACCAGCAGCGCTACATCGACATTAGCGATGGCAATGTATACCTTGTCAGCGAAGACCCCATGGACTATGTAAGCGCATCTCTGTCCGACATGATTCTGGACGACGATACCCCCGGCTTTGAAAATGTGGTGGATATCCGCTTTGAGGGAACTGAGAATTATATGATTCAGCGTCTGGAGGATACCAATTATTCTTACAGCGATGACGATGTATATTTTACCCAGAAGAATGGCGAATACCTGCCCCTGGACAAGTCTGCCGTTACCCAGTATCTGAATACCATCACATCCCTGGATCTGCTGACCTATGTGACCTATAATGCCACCGAGGAAGAACTGACGGAGTATGGTCTGGACGAACCGGAGCTGACCGTCACCGTCAACTACACCCAGATGGATCAGGCATCCGAAGATCAGGAGCAGATCCCTGGTACCTGCGTTATCCACATTAGTCGCAACCCGGAAGAGTTGGCCGCTGCGGAAGAAGCAGAGGCTAAGGGAGAAAATGCAGAAGCTGTTTCCATGTATGTCCGTGTTGGCGATTCTCAGATCGTCTATGATTTGGACAGTGTGGATTATGGCATTCTCTCCGATGCGTCCTATGACGATCTGCGGCATCAGGAGGTCTTCTGGGCTGACTTTGCGGATGTGACCCAAATCGACATTACGCTGGAAGATACCGAACACACTCTGATTTCTGAGCTGGATGACGATGAGGAACGGGTCTGGTATTATCAGACAGAAGAGATACTGGCAGAAGCTACGGAGGAAACAACGGAAGATGCCGAGGAAACTACCGAAACCGAAGCCATCGAAGAACCGGAAACACTGGATCTGACAGACTTTGAAGATTCCCTCAACGCCCTTTCCGCCAACAGCTTCACCGCAGAAATACCTACCGAAAAGGAAGAGATCCGGTTCACTCTGCACCTGGATAATGAATCCTTCCCGACAGTGGAGATTGTGCTGTACCGTTACAGCGGCACAGAATGTCTGGCCGTCGTAGACGGCGAAAGTGTATCCCTCGTTCCCAGAGCATCCGTTATGGAGCTTGTGGAAGCTGTACAGACCATTGTTTTGAGCCAAGCATAAAAAATAAGGGGGCAGATGATTCTGCCCCCATTGCTGTATCATTACTTCAAGAAAGGATTTTCACAATGGAAACGATCATTCAAAAAGCTATCAAAGGAAGCCGCCCTGCTTTGATGGAGCTTTATGATACACACAAGAAAACCGCATACTATCTGTGAAGTGACCCCAAAAAGTTAGACAAATATTTCTAACTCAAATTGTTCAAGCAACCAAAAGGGCTTGTTGTCTGTGCAAAGCAGGCGGCAAGCCCTTTAACTTTGCCTTGCTGCGTCTGTTGTTATAGTAATCCAGGTA
>JAFSCK010000091.1 GCA_017436785.1 Oscillospiraceae bacterium
AACTCCGGTTACTCCGACTGCACCAACCGCATCACCTACGCTGCAACCATGAACTCCGATGATTCTGTTGTTTACGGAGATTCCGGCAACCCCAACAAGGTCGTCCTGACCTGGAAGCGTTCCTCCGATGAATACTACGACACTCTGATCGACGACGCACACGTCTTTACCTATGCTGTTGAGCTGACCAAGCTGTTCTCCGACGGCCAGGGCAAGTTCGAGAATGTTGAGTTCCTCATGCAGAATGCCAACGACGGCTACTACGTTAAGGCTGAGCTGAATGAGGAAGAGGGCGTCTACTACGTTGTCGACCATGTTGCTGACAAGGCTGATGCTACCCACTTTATCCCTGTTGCCAATGCTGACAAGACCCAGGGCCTGGTTATCGTCAAGGGCCTGGAGGATGACACCTATCTGATCACTGAGGTCAAGACCGACAACGGTTACACTCTGCTGAAGGACTCCATCGAAATTGAAATCACCCAGGTTGAGACCTCTCACATCTGTGATATCTACGAAGATGATGTCCTGGGCCTGATCCAGAACGATCCCCGTTACGCAACCATCATCAACGACACCGGCGATCTGAAGAATATGCCCCAGACTCATCTGGAGCACCATCTGCTGACCGCATCCGCTACTGTCGATAGCAATGATGTCAATATGCTGGCCGATGATGGCAGCGTCAATGCTTCCGTGCCCCTGAAGGTGGTCAATACCAGAGGGTTCGACCTGCCTCAGACCGGTGACCACGGCACCTGGATGTTCAGCGTTATCGGTATCGTCCTGATGGCCGGTGCTGCAGTCATCCTGTTCACCGTGACTCGCAAGAAGAATACCAACCGCCGCTAATTGCATAGCCCCGGGGTCGTGTTACATCCCCGGGGCTTTTCCCGGAAGGAGGAAGCTTTACGAACAAAAAGGTATTGACCATTTCCGGTGCTGCACTCATGTTTATTCTTGCTCTTGGTATCATGCTCTACCCCCTGATCAGCACCTGGTACAACGAAAGGCATCAATCCGAGATCCATACACATTATGTTGAGGTTGTAGCCCAAACAGATAAAACTGAGATCACCAAAGCACGGCGACTGGCAAATGAGTATAACGCATCCATCGTCCCGGGTGCCATGATTGAAGAATCCTTTACGCAGGAAGCCATGCTCGCCGCTGCAGAAGACTATGATGACCAATTGAATCTGGGAGGCGACGGAATCATGGGATATGTCGAAATCCCACTGATCAATGTGAATCTTCCCATCTATCACGGTACTGATTCCGAAACACTTGATGCAGGAATCGGACATCTTCTTGGCACTTCTCTCCCCGTAGGTGGAAGTAGCACCCACACAGTTCTTACCGCACATTCCGGAATGGCTAATCAGAAGCTTTTTTCTGATCTGGATAAACTCGAAAAGGGAGACGTTTTCTATTTGAGGGTTCTGGATGAGGATCTTGCCTATCAGGTGGACGACATCAATACCGTTTTGCCGCATGAGTCTTCTCTTCTGGAAATTGTTGAAGATGAGGACTATTGTACGCTTGTAACCTGCACTCCATTCGGGATCAATACCCACAGGCTGCTGGTGCGGGGTACACGGATTCCTTACGAAGAAGCTGAAGAAATTGTAGAAGAGCAGATTCAGTTTGAGGAAAAGCCGACATCAACCTGGATGGAGCAGTATTTACTGGGCCTGTTCTATGGCAGTGGGGTGGTCCTTGTGGCCGGAATCCTCTACCTGGTTTATCGTTTCAAAAAGAGAGGAAAATATGAGGAAGATTAGAACCTTAATTGTATTTCTCACTGTGATGGTATTCTTTGCCGGTTTAAGTGTATTCGCATATCCATTTGTGAACGGAATGCTGGTAGACCACAGGATAAAAATCAATGCTCAGAATTTTCTGAGTTGGGTAGAGACAGAGCAGTATATCCCAGATCCATCTGAAAGTCAGGTTATTCTGGAAACCGAAGAAGTTTTTATTCCTGATCAGTACCCTGAGCTATGGCTGGATATGCAGGCTTATAACCAGAATATCTACCGCACCGTCCAGATAGCGCTTGATGGAAAGAGCGCTTACGAGGAACCGAGTTTTATTCTATCTGAGTATGGCCTGGAGGATGAGATTTTTGCCGTTCTCTCCATACCGGTTTTGGAAATCGAAATGCCAGTTTACTTAGGCGCCACAAGCAAGCACATGGCAGATGGTGCAGCCGTCATGAGCCAAACCAGTATTCCTATCGGCGGAGAAAATACCAACGCAGTCATAGCCGGTCACAGAGGGTGGAACGGAGCCCATTATTTCCTGTACATCAACAAGCTGAAAGAAGGCGACCAGATCACAATCACTAACCTCTGGGAAACGTTAACTTACGAGGTAAGTGAGATTCAGATTATCATGCCCTATGAAGTGGAAAAGATCCATATTCAGCCGGACAGAGATCTTGTGACACTGCTCAGCTGCCATCCTCCCGGTTCCGGAGGCAAGCAAAGATATTTGGTTATTTGTGAAAGGATAGAAAATGAATCTGATACTGAAGTCATCGATCAATAAAAAGAGAAAAGAATTCTGCGCAGCGAGCACCGGAAGAACGATTCCCAAGGGCATTTTGGATGGTGTCACTGAGTTTCTGGATGTCCCCTACATCAAAGATGGAGACCGCGCCCATATGCTGGATATGTATTGTCCCACCAGTCATGAAGAGCAGGTGCCTGTCATTGTCAATATTCACGGCGGAGGCCTGATCATGGGGAGCAAAGAATTCAACCGCCACTTCTGCCTGAGGCTATGCAACCATGGATATCTCGTTTTTTCCATTGAGTACCGACTGTGCCCAGAAACCACCGTCTTTGGCCAGCTTCAGGACATTGCAGCAGCCATGAACTACATAGATAAAATGATTCCCAAATTCCGAGGCACACCGGGAATCGTTCATATGGTTGGGGATAGTGCCGGAGCATTCCTTGCCCTTTACACCGCTGCTATTCAGCGTAACCCCATGCTGGCCAGAGCGTCTGGTGTGCGCCCCTCTTATCTGGAAATTCAATCCATGGCATTAATCAGCGGCATGTTTTACACGACCCGAAAGGACAGTATCGGTCTGTTCCTTCCGAAAGCGCTGTATGGCGAGGGCTATAAGAGCCATGCATTCTATCCCTATCTGGATCCTTCCGTTCCTGCTGTCGGTCTATCGCTACCGCCGTGTATGCTGATCACAAGCAAAAGAGATAAGCTCTTTAACTACACCAAAGATCTCTCGCAGGCACTACATCGTTGTGGCACACCTCACACACTGAAAAACTACGGAGATGATCCCAATTTATATCATGCTTTCTGTGTCTTTGAACCGGAACTGCCGGAGAGCAGAATGGTCATCCATGACATCATCAATTATTTCCGGGAAAACTAACTATTTTATTCTATTGGAGGAAAATGAAATGAAAACCAAAATGATTAAAGCCGTCAGTCTGGTAGCTGCACTGGCCTGTGTTCTCTGTTTCCCTGTAAAAGCATCTGCCACCTCTCAGCAGGGTACCGATGGTACGGAACTGGAAGTAGTTCAGGCACAGCAGCTGGAGATCCAGCTTGGTCAGGCTTGGACCGGTGTTGAGTTCCAGCTTCGGACGGATGCCGGCAAGTATCCTGATCCCATCCCCGTGGGTGAAGATGGTGTGCTGCGTGTGGAAATTGGCGGCAGCGAAAACTATCTGCTGACCTGTCTGGCATCTCAGGTTGAAGTTCCCACACCTGAGGACATCGAGAATCCCGAAGAGACTGTCGCCGAGGAGACCGATACCGCAGCGACAGAAGATGTCGCCTCTGACAGCTCTGTCTCTACCGAAAACACTTCTTCTGCCACCGAAGAAGCAGATCCTACGGATCCTTCTGTAACAATTGAACCCGAAGCGGATGCTGAGATTGCTACCATTGGCGGTGTCCCTGTTACCCATGTCGTCATTTTTGTCGGCGGTTTGGTGATTGCAATTGCTCTGCTTGTGTTCATGCAGATGCATCATAAGAACCGGGAGTCCAGCGATGCTGACGATGATGAAAATGACGAATTTTAATCCTGAAATCAGTCTGGGAAACCCATTTTTGTGAGATAAGTAGAACTTTTGCAAAGCATTTCCAAGGCTATTGACTATCCAAAAACCGGGTGCTACAATGCAAGTGTGGCAGGGGCTTGCACCCAGGCTTTCGATCCGTCGGAAGAGCTCCCGGCGTTTGACGCACCCGGGTGGGTAGCGGAATCGTTACGGACTTAGCGTTGTTATAGCGGTCCCTAATGGTGCAA
>JAFSCK010000092.1 GCA_017436785.1 Oscillospiraceae bacterium
ATTGCTTTCGTTGTTCCATTACAGTCTTTGTCTCCCATGACATCTGACCCACCTCTTTGTCTGTCGGATGCCTTTATTGTAGCAAAAACTGTTACCTATGTCTCTTCTCTACCTGTTACCTATGTTACTACTCTATACATAGTATCCGCCCCTATGAATCTGTACGATGGGGTTTGTAGGGGCGGTTATTAACCGCCCGTTAAAACAGGGTTGTGATCCAGTAAATAAACCCATACACCACACTGGCACTTACGCCATACACGATCACCGGCCCCGCTATTGTGAACATCTTTGCACCAACGCCCAAAATGAAGCCCTCAGTCTTAAATTCTACAGCCGGGGCGGCGATGGAATTGGCGAAGCCGGTGATGGGAACCAGTGTGCCGGCGCCGGCATGCTTGGCGATGTTGTCGTACAGGCTCAGTCCGGTCAGCAGGGCGGACAAGCATACCAGCGTGATGGATGTGGCCGTGCCGGCGGCATCTTCGTCGAGGCCCCATGCACTGTAGCAGTTCAGAAAGACTTGACCGATCGTGCAGATCAGCCCGCCGATCCAGAAGGCGTTGAAGCAATCCCGCATGATCGGGGACTTGGGTGCCAGATCTTCTACCAGTTTTTCGTATTCCTTTTCCGTCATAAGATCCCTCCGGGAATAGAATTTCCGAAAATGGGAAAACCATACGTCAATTGTTTTCTTACCTAAATTTTCACTCGTTTTTTTGTTGATTTTTCCGGCAAACACTTCGTTGTCAGATGCGGGGGTTTTGTGTTATAATCTATACAGCCAATCATGCCTCCTCCTGTGTTTATGGAGGAGAGGCGAGAAAATTTAGTAATGGAGGAATTTACTATGCCTATGCAAATGGGTTTCCGTTGGTATGGCGAGGGTAACGATCAGATTACTCTGGACTATATCAAGCAGATTCCTGGTGTCAGCACCATCGTTTGGGCTCTGCACCACAAGATGCCCGGTGAGATCTGGGAAGAAGCAGAAATCGCTGAGGTTATGGATCAGCTCCACAAGTACGGCTTCAACGGTGACGTTGTCGAGTCCGTCAACGTTCATGACGACATCAAGATCGGCAAGCCCACCCGCGACGCTCTGATCGAGAACTACAAGGTCTGCATCCGCAACCTGTCCAAGTTCGGTGTCAAGGTCATCTGCTACAACTTCATGCCCATCTTCGACTGGACCCGCTCCGACCTGTTCCATCCCGTTGGCGACGGCTCCACTGCTCTGTTCTATGAAAAGGGCATGATCCAGGACGACTACAACGCCATGGCTAAGTACATTCTGGACTTCACCGAGAAGTACAACATGTCCTTCCCCGGCTGGGAGCCTGAGCGTATGGCTCAGCTGGACCGCCTGTTCAAGGAGTATGCTGATGTTGACCACGAGAAGCTGTGGGCCAACCTGAAGTACTTCCTGGAGGCTATTATGCCCACCTGTGAGGAGTGTGGCATCAAGATGGCTATCCACATGGACGATCCCCCATGGGATATCTTCGGCCTGCCCCGTCTGCTGATCAGCGAGGAGAACATCGACCGCTTCCTGTCCATGGTCGACCATCCCAACAACTGCCTGACCCTGTGCTCCGGCTCTCTGAACGCAGACCCCAACAACAACGTTGCAAACGTTGTTCGTAAGCACTGCGACCGTATCGCTTTTGCTCACATCCGTAACGTCAAGCACTTCGATAACGGCGACTTCTCCGAGGCTTCCCACCGCGACTGCGACGGCGAGACCGGTATTCTGGAGATCCTGAAGGCTTACCACGAGTGCGGCTACGAAGGCTACATCCGTCCTGACCACGGCCGTCACCTGTGGGGTGAAGGCCCCGGTACCGTCCGTCCCGGCTACGGCCTGTATGACCGTGCTCTGGGTATCATGTACATGCTGGGCGCATGGGACATGCTGGACAAGAAGGCTGGCACCAAGACCACCCTGTGAGTTCTGGACTGTAACTGATAAAGGAGTATTTGCTACATGAAGCTTACTGATATTCTGAGCGATTCCTTCAACCCCCAGGAATGGGAAGAGAAGGGCTATGAGCTGCCCAAGTATGACCTGAAGGCTGTTAAGGAAAAGACCTATAACGAGCCCACTTGGGTTCACTTCGGCGCAGGTAACATTTTCCGTGCCTTCACCGCTGCTGTCCTGAACGACGTTCTGAACAGCGGTAAGTATGACCGCGGCATCGTGGTCGCTGAGACCTTCGACTACGAGATCATCGATAAGGCATATGCCCCCTATGAGAACCTGTCTCTGCTGGTCTCCCTGAAGTCCACCGGCGACATTGAGAAGAAGGTCATTGCTTCCGTGGTCGAGAGCATCAAGGCTGACTACCAGTTCGAGGCTGACTGGGCCCGTCTGGTTGAGATCTTCCGCAAGCCCTCTCTGCAGATGATCTCCTTCACCATTACTGAGAAGGGCTACGGCGTTGCTCCTCACGATCTGGAGCGCGGCATGAAGCCCGTCCTGGCTATGGGCAAGGTTGCTGCTCTGCTGTACGAGCGCTTCCAGGCAGGTCAGCTGCCCCTGACCGTTCAGTCCATGGACAACTGCTCTCACAACGGCGATAAGGTCAAGGCCGGTGTCATGACCTATGTCAACAAGTGGGTTGCAGACGGCCTGGTTCCCGCTGAGTTCGCTGCATACGTTCAGGACGAAACCAAGGTTACCTTCCCTTGGGCTATGATCGACAAGATCACTCCCCGTCCCCACGCCCTGGTTCAGGAAATGCTGGCTGCCGATGGCTTCGAGGACAACTACACCATCGAAACCGATCGCCACAGCTTCACCGCTCCCTTCGTCAATGCAGAAGAGACCCAGTATCTGGTCATTGAAGATCACTACACCAACGGTCGTCCTCCTCTGGATCTGGGCGGTGTTCTGTACACTGAGCGCGAGACCGTCGATAAGGTCGAGACCATGAAGGTCACTACCTGCCTGAACCCCCTGCACACCGCTATGTCCATCTACGGCTGCATGCTGGGCTACGACCTGATCTCTGCTGAGATGAAGGACGAGGATCTGCGCGGCTTCATCCAGAAGATCGGCTACATCGAGGCTATGCCCGTTGTTACCGACCCCGGTGTTCTGAATCCCTACGAGTTCATCGGTGCCGTTCTGAACCGCCGTCTGCCCAACCCCTTCATGCCCGACGCTCCCCAGCGTATCGCCATGGACACCTCCCAGAAGCTGGCTATCCGCTTCGGTGAGACCCTGAAGAAGTACCATGAGCGCGGCCTGGATAAGGACAACCTGGTCCTGATCCCCTTGGTGCTGGCTGGCTACGCCCGTTACCTGCGCGGCATCGACGATGCAGGCAACGAATTTGCTCCTTCTCCCGATCCTCTGCTGGCAGAGCTGCAGCCCATCGTGGCAGGTCTGGAAGTCAAGGAAGGCGAGCAGGACTTCAGCTGCCTGAAGGCTCTGTACGCCCGTACCGATGTGTTCGGTGTTGACGTCTACGAACTGGGCCTGGGTGAGAAGATCGAAGGCATGGTTGCAGAACTGTATGCCGGCCCCGGCGCAGTCCGCAAGACTCTGCACAAGTATGTTTCCGCCCGCTGATACGGATAACTGAAAACGTCAAGGCTCCACGGTTTACCGTGGAGCCTTTTGCTGTGACGGGGAAAGCCTTATTCCCTTTCCGGAGTCATACATATTTTTTGAAGAATCCTGCTGCATCATCGTTGCACTGAACTGCTTCCGGCAGCAGGATATTTACATGGAACACATGGCCCACGGTTTTATCTTCTTCTGTGCCGTAGCACTTCCATTGCGCCTGCACGCCCTTTTCCTGAAGAAATGCGTACATGGGCTGCGCGTTGGCCCGGAGGAAATCACAGCAGGCGGTAGTAATAAAAGCGGGAGGATAATCACCGGTGATGTTGTCCAGAACGGAAAGCCGGGGATCACTGGCGGGCAGGGTTTTTCCGAGATAGTCCAAAGCCAGGTCTTTCCGTTTGCCTGTTGCCTGGGCCGCCGGGTCATACAATCCGCAGTTCAGACCAAGGGCGCGGATGCGGATATGCGGTATTTTTAGTCCAAACAGGGCACCGTAGGAGGGATTGGTTACCATAGCGGCATACTGGCTGGCAAGCTGGGCACCGGCAGAGTCGCCTACCAGAAAAATGCGGTCCGGGTCCAGATGATACCGCTGGGCATTCTGAACGATCCACTCCATGACACTGTTGGTATCAGCCAGGGGAGTGGGGAACTTCCATTTGGGTGCCAGACGGTAATTGAAGTTGACAAAGGCAAAGCCCCGCCGGGCCATATCCATGCCGTAGCGGCGGTAAACTTCCTTGCTGCCGTAGACATACCCGCCGCCATGAATGCTGACGATGGTGGGAAGTGCCTGCGTGGTCCCGTTGGGGTAGTACACATCCAGCAGGTTGTCCTTCCCGTGACTGCCATAGGAAATGTTGCGGCATTCGGTGACACCCTCCGGCAGCGGGATGGCGGCATCCCGGCGCTTGTCATTTTTGGAAGCATTGTAGCGGAATGAAAGGGCGGCAAACGTCATAAGCGTATCCTCCTACATTATTATATATTGTATTATACCGAAAAGGGAAACGGATGTGTTAAGAATCTTTAAAGGAAAGACGGAAAGGAAAAAAGAAAGTTTGGCTACGAAAACGTAATAGTTTTGCTCAAAAATTTCCAATTGATACAAAATTAGCAATTCTCTGTTTTTAACGAATTTTTATGGTAGGTTTTGTGATTTTTTCTGAAATAATGCTTGACATTTTGGAAATGCCATGTTATATTATTCAAGCGCGTGTAAGGAATCACTATGCGCGCACTGCGATGATGCGGGAGATTGCGTCGAAAGACGGTAACTTCCGCGGAGTATGTCCGGTCATCGGGCGGCTGAACTGCTTTGAAGCGCTTGCGTATATCGCTGCGCTGAGAAGAATGGGTCGGCCTCGGTCGGCCATTTTTCATGGCTCGGAGTGATACGCACGGCGGCGCGGACAAAACAGTTCGACCGTACCCAGACACCACGCAAACTGAGTACGTAATTCAAGGAGGAAAACAAACCATGGCAAACCAGATGATCCGCATTCGGCTGAAGGCTTACGATCACCAGCTGATCGACTCCAGCGCTGCAAAGATCGTGGAGACCGCAAAGCGCAACGGTGCTTCCGTCTCCGGCCCCATTCCGCTGCCCACCAAGAAGGAAGTCGTTACCATCCTTCGGGCCGTCCACAAGTACAAGGACAGCCGTGAGC
>JAFSCK010000012.1 GCA_017436785.1 Oscillospiraceae bacterium
GAAAATGATACCTTCTCTATTCTCTACCGAAATTATAAGATTGCTTCTGTCGATGCTATCGAACAAAAGCTCATTGAACGACACATTCGAAGACTGTAACCTATGTGTCTTCCCTATGTGTTACCTATGTTTCTCTTGACAGAATCGTCGCCCCTACATTACAATTTATACACCCAAATCCTTGCAATATGCCGCAATGGCAGCCCTTGCAAATTCTCCGGTGCCCTTGCCGCCGGCGGCATCGATATTTTCCGTCATGGAGCCGCCGCCTGCGTACATTTCGGAAAGGCCCAGCAGGATCTGGGGGGTGCAGGTGTAAAAATGCTCTGTAAAGTAGCTTTGCAGCTCCTTCACCCATGCCTGTACTTCTGCCGCCTCTGGGGAAAGGTGGCGCAGCCCGCCCAGCCGGGTGAACAGCTCCATGACGCCTTCGCCCAGCGCCTGCTCCTGCTGCTTGGAGCGGCCCTTTGCCTTTTGGGTGTATTCCTGCCATGCTTCGCTCTTTCCGTAGAGGCTCTCGGCCTGTGCCTGATATTCGTCTATTCTTTTAGGATCCCAGTTGTCAAATTCCAAGTATTTCACTCCCATCAGTTTGATTCCGTTGGCCAGATGGATCCGGTTTTGCAGGTGTGTCACCTTGGCCTTCAGCAGCTCCACCTGCCGTTCCAGTGTCCGGTTCCGGTCAAAGTCCGGGGCATCCAGAACAGACTGGATGTCCTTCAGGGGAAATCCGATCTCCCGGAACAGAAGGATCAGATACAGCTTTTCCAGCGCCGCGTCATCATACAGCCGGTAGCCTGCCTCCGTCACCATGGTGGGTTTCAGCAGCCCGATGGTGTCATAATGATGCAGGGTCCGGATGCTGACATGGGCCAGCTGTGCGATTTCCTTCACGGTTTTCATAGATATCCCTCCTGTCTGAGAATAGTATAATGCCTAACGTTAGGGGAGAGTCAAGAGGAAATTTGACTTTTTTCCGGGATATGATAATATAATTTACAGATCAATCACTGTAGGGCGGGGTCATGACCCCGCCGATCAGGTAACGGTAATTGCCGGACTACATTGGTTGCTGTGCGTCATGTTTTGCGAAAAACGAAACCAACCCCACGAAGAAGCTGCGTCGGCGGGGTCATGACCCCGCCCTACAATTATGTGTTGTCCAACCAATTTCCTTTATGAGGTATCCCCATGAAAATCACCACCCTGATGGAAAATACGGCCTGCTCGCCGGAATTTGCCTGCGAGCATGGGCTGAGCTTATATATCGAAACGGGAAAGCGGAAGCTCCTCTTTGACGCGGGGCAGTCTGGGGCCTTTGCAGAAAATGCGGGGAAGCTGGGCATTGATTTGCGTCAGGTGGATGCCTTCGTTTTGTCCCATGGCCACTATGACCATGGCGGCGGCCTGCCCCGGTTTCTGGAGGTCAATCGGCAGGCAAGAATTTATGTCAACCAATTCGCCTTTGAACCCCACTACAACGGAAGGGAAAAATACATCGGCCTGAATCCGGCACTGGAAGGAAATTCCCGCATTTTCCCCGTAAGCGGGGAAATTTCCCTCGGAGAGGGCCTGACCCTGCACACCCTGCCCCTGCCGCCCATGGACAGCGCGGGACTGACGGTGCTGCGAAATGGCCGCTTCCTTCCTGAGGATTTCCGTCACGAGCAGTACCTGCTGGTGGAGGAAGGGGGCAAACGGATCCTCTTCAGCGGCTGTTCCCACAAGGGAATTTTGCAGATCGTGGACCACTTCCGGCCGGATGTGCTGATCGGCGGCTTCCATTTTATGAAGATCGAGGACGAAGATTACCTGAAACAGGCCGCCAAAACCCTTTTGCGTTACCCCACCACCTACTATACCGGCCACTGCACCGGAGAAAGGCAGTTTGCCCTGATGAAGAACATCATGGGCGAAAGACTCCATTATTTGTCCGCAGGCACCCAAGTGACTGTGTAGGGGGCGGATATATCCGCCCCGGGCAGCCGCATCGAATGAACAATTACCCAGCGCGCAAGGCAATCATCGACAGGAGATACCACGCAACCAAACACACAATTGTCGGTAGTGCCCGGCGCGGATATATCCGCGCCCTACAGGAACGGACAAAAAAATAACGCCCCTTTCGGGACGAAAGCAAATATGTAACGAACCGGGCCACCCACCCATTAGCGCTGGATGACAGACCAGAAAACAGTCTCGTATTGTCAGCGGCGACTCGCCGCAACGGAGCGAAAATAACAATGTATCGAACCGGGCCACCCACCCATTGGTGCTGGATGATAGACCAGCCGACAGTCTCGTATTGTCAGCGGCGACTCGCCGCAACGGAGCGAAAATAACAATGTATCGAACCGGGTTGCCCACCCATTGGTGCCGGAGGATAGACCAGCTGACAGTCTCGTATTGTCAGCGGCTACTGGCCGCAAAAAGAAGTGACCCTTGGCTGCCAGATCTTGTGATCGATCCGTTTTGTGCAGGCAAGGGTCACTTCGCTATACTCTTGATATCTAACATCTTTGATTAACCTCTCTTTCTACAGAATAGACACGGCTTTCTGTTTTTTATTGAATTGCTTCCGTTTTCAATTCCTTTATTATGGTTTCAGAGGAAATTTATTTTATCGGAAGAGAAGTGAAAGCCTGCCTTCGATTCCTGTTTTTCATGAGGAATCTTGGTGAACTAGATCATTGGTATCACCTCTTTGTATCTATATGATAACACAGCTTTCGGAAAATGCAACTTGGGATGTTGTATAAAATTACGGTTTTTTGTTTTTGCAAAGTGCGGAAATTGTTAATTCTGACTATTTTTAAATTGACAATTTGACGAACCTGTGATATACTAAATATGTTGGGGCGGCTATAAGCAGCCCTGTTTTTGTACCGGAAATGAGGTGTCAATATGCTTTGGAACGCAAAAAACGGCGTGGTCAAATTTCCCGATACTACCATGGACTGCATCCGCTTCGGCAGCGGAGAAAAAATTCTGGTGATGCTGCCGGGCCTTGGGGATGGCCTGCGGACCATGAAGGGAACCGCCATTCCCTTTGCCGCCATGTACCGCAGCTTTGCCAAGGATTTCACCGTCTATGCCTTCAGCCGGAAAAATGATATTCCCGTGGGCTATACCACCCGGGACATGGCCCGGGATCTGATGATCGCCATGAAGGCGCTGGGCATCCAAAGGGCCCACCTCTTCGGCGTGTCCATGGGCGGCATGATCGCCCAGCACTTCGCAGCGGATTACCCGGAGCTGGTGGATAAACTGGTGCTTACCGTCACCTGCGCCCGGCCCAATCCCATCCTCATCGGTGCGGTGATGGAGTGGATGGAGCAGGCGAAGCAGGGGGACCACAAGGCCCTGATGGACAGCAATGTGAAGAAGATCTATACCGACGCTTACTACTGCCGCAGCCGTCCTATGATCCCCCTCGTTGCGGCAGTTACGAAGCCCAAAAGCTATGACCGCTTCCTGCGGCAGGCGGAAAGCTGCCTGACCCATTACAGCTACGACCGCCTGAGCCGCATCACCGCTCCTACGCTGGTCATCGGCGGCGAGGAGGATCGGTGCTTAGGCGGCGATGCCTCCCGGGAGATCGCCCAGCAGATCCCCGGTGCCTGCCTGAAAATGTACCCCGGTCAGGGACATGGGCTGTACGAGGAGGCCAAGGATTTCAACGAGACCGTATTGGCCTTCCTGCGGTGAAGATGCCCATCCGGTCATTCTATTATAAGGAAGGAGAACCCTATGAAAAAAATCATTGCCCTGTTACTGGTCATCATTCTGGCCCTGTCCGGTGCCCTTTTGTCGGGCTGCAACAAGCAGTTGGTGGATCTAACTTATTCCTATGAGTATGCCATCATCGGCCTGCCCAACGGCGAAACCGTAGAGGGAAAGGTCAGCAGCTGGACCGACTTTGAAGACGGCGACCAGCTGCAGGTGCGTATCGACGGAAAGACCTATCTGGTCCACAGCTCCAATGTGGTGCTGATCTCCAATTAAACCAATGCAGGGCGCGGTATCCATACCCGCCCCCTACATTTTTATAAAAATAGTTGAAAAGGGGACGGTTTTCTGATACGATAGGCCCATAATAATTTTGTCGGACGGGTGATAGATATGGAGAAAACCTTTCTGATCTCTGAGGGACCTCTGACCATCCTCTGTAAGGAAAATGTACCGGACCACGGGGAGCTCCGCCGGATCGTTCTCAGTGTTCACGGCATCGGCGGCAGTACCGATGATGATATTCAGCGCAGCATTGCTGAGGAAATGGAATTTTTCAGCTCTGCGGTGTTCCGCTTTGACTTCCCCGCCCATGGGGAAAGCCCCTTGGATAGTGACTTTCTGACCCTGCCGAACTGTATGAACTCCCTGTTGGCAGTGGCCCGGTATGCCCGGGAGCGCTATCCCGAGGTGGAGGACCTGTGCATTTTTGCCTCCGGCTTTGGCGCATATATCACGCTGGTCTGTCTGGATCAGCTGTTGGATATGCCCGGTAAGGTCAAGCTGGTGGTCCAGACCCCCTCTGTGCGGATGCACGAAACCCTGCTGGCCATTAAGCACATAACGGAGCCTACCCTCCGGGCCATGGAGCACGTTACCTTCCGGGCATCCCGGCCCTTTGAGGTGACTTACCGGTTCTACGAGGAGCTGCGGGAGAATTTTGCCCTGACCAGCTATGACATTCCCATGCTGATCCTCCATGGCGAGGAGGATTCCGTGATCCGCAAGGAAGATATCCAGCACTTCCGCCGGATCAACGATCAGGCCAAGCTGGTCATTATCCCCGGCACCAGCCACCGCTTTCTGGAGGACGGCGCATGGGATATGGTGCTGGACCTGACCCGGGACTGGTTCGAGTTTGAACAGGTGCTGGTAACGGATTGGGAATAAATGGGTATTTTTCGCATTAACAAATAACCGATGTCATTGCGAGGAGCGAAGCGACGTGGCAATCCCCTGCAAAGGTCCGCGAAGGAACGTTAAACGACACTATCCGGAAATTTTCATGGGATTGCCACGTCGCTTCGCTCCTCGCAATGACATTTTCTTTTGGGAGGCTTCTTAATGAAACAGGCATTGGTCTTATTTCCCTGCGATGCGGGCACCCGGCAGCGGCTGGTTTGCGCATGTGCTGGGCTGTGTGAAGTGACCTTCAAGGAAGCAGATTGGACGGCGCAGCAATATCATAGCGCCCTGAAAAATGCGCATATTATCATCGGAGAGCCCCGCAATGAGGACTTTGCCCACTGTGAACAGCTGGAGCTGATGCAGTCCCCCTCCTCCGGTGTCAACTATTACATGGACGGGGGAAAATTCCCGAAAAACGCCCTGCTGTGCTGCATGACCGGAGGCTACGGCGAGATCCTGGCAGAGCATCTGCTGGCCATGGTGTTGGCCCTGTGCCGCCGGCTGCCGGAATACTGGGACCAGCAGAAGCAGCATAAGTGGCAGCTGCGCAAGTACGACAAGCAGCTCTCCGGCTCCACCCTGCTGATTCTGGGCGCGGGAGATATCGGCACCACCGTGGCAAAGTGGATGCGGCCCATGGTGGGAAAAATCATCGGTGTCCGCCGGGTGCGGCGGGATGCGCCCGATTGCTACGACGAAATGGTGACCTTTGAGGAACTGGACCGCTGTCTTGCAGAGGCGGATATCATCGTCTGTGCCCTGCCCCATACTCCGGAAACGGTGAAATTACTGAACGAAGACCGCTTGAGAAAGACAAAAAGGGATGCGGTGCTTGTTAACGGCGGACGGGGAAGCCTCATCGATCAGGAGGCCCTGTGCCGTCTTCTGGACGAGGGCCATTTCTGGGGCGTGGGTCTGGAAGTTACCACCCCGGAGCCGCTGCCGCAGGAGCATCCCCTGTGGGGTTCTCCCAGAGTGCTCATCACCCCCCACGCGGCGGGAAATTCCTTTGCGGTCGGCAGTCCTCTGTACCATAAGCTCTGGGATTTTATGATCCGGAACATTTCCGCCTATTTACACGGGGAAGAACCGGAAAATCAGGTAGATTTTTCCACCGGTTATCGAAAAACACAATAAAAATGTAGGGCGGGCATACATGCCTGCCGGGCACCTTCGATGCCTGTGTGCTTCCAACGTATTGCTCAGGTGCCGAAACTGCCCGGCGCGGATGTATCCGCACCCTACAGGGTTACGATCAGGTGATAGTATGGAATGGAATTTGACAGAAGCGGTGAACTATTATCGGAAGCAAGGTGCGCCCGGTGACCAGAGCGCGGTGATCGCCCTTTTGCGGGAAATGCAGCAGGAAAACGGCGGGGCCATCCCGCGGGGACTGCTGTCACAGGCTGCGGAAGGGTTGGGGGTCAAGGAAGGGCTTTTGCTGGCCCTTGTGAAGCGCCTCCCCAGCCTGCGGCTGTCGGATACCCACATTCTGGAGCTCTGCGCCGGCCCCAACTGCCCCAAGCGGGCGGATCTGGCAGGCTTTGTGGAGAAAACCTACGGAAAAACCGGAAAATTTACCGTCAAAACCGTGCCCTGCATGCGCATGTGCGGCAAGGGCCCCAATATCAAATGGGACGGGGTCCTTTACCATCAGGCAGACGAGGCCTTGATCCGAAAGCTGGTAGAAGAACGGTAGTGCGGGGAAGTATCCCCGCACTACATTTTTCGTATACCGTTTACAAAATCCGGCGTCAACGCTATAATGGGGACAGAGAAAAAGGGGGCTGCGGGGATGTACAGTGATATTTTCTGCAAGGTTTACAACGAGTTCGGGTGGAATTACTATCCGGAAGCCTTTGCTGAGCAGCTTTTGCAGTGGCTCAGCGTAAACGGTGTGAAGCCGAAGACCGCCATGGATTTGGCCTGCGGTACCGGGGTGCTGTGTGAAATCCTGCGGGAAAACGGCATTGCCAGCGCCGGGATGGATTTTTCCTCTGGCATGATCGATATTGCCCGGCAGCGGTGCCCGGAGATCCCCTATGAGGTGGCGGATATGACGGTATTCTGCCCGGAAAGGCAGTATGATCTGGTGACCTGCACCGGAGATGCCATCAATCATATTGGGGCCCTTTCGGATGTGGAAACGATTTTCCGTAATGTTTACGCCTATACGGCCCAGGGTGGCTATTTTATTTTTGATCTGCTGAAGGAAAGCGAAGTTTCCGACAGCGAGCCCTTTGAGATGGATTTTACGGAAAGCACCCGGGTATGGTTCCAGATGGTCCGCCCGGCGGAGGATCAGGTGGAGCTGCACATCCGGGTCTGGGAAAATGGGACGCTGCAGTTTGAGGAGGTCATCCGGGAGACCATCCACGATGTGGCGGAGGTATGCCGCCTGCTGGAAAAGGCAGGCTTTTCCGTGCTGCGCTGCGCCGACCGGATGCTGGAAGACGGGGGCCATGGGACGACATGGTTTGTGATCGCCCAAAAAAACTAAAAAATGGGCGGGGTCCGGTTTGGACCCCGCCCTGTGTATTTGGTTATGTGCAGGCTTTCAGCAGGCCGAAGGCGATGCCCACCAGTGCGATGGGGAGCAGCAGGACCAGACCGCCGGCGAACATCAGACAGGCACCCAGCAGCGGAACAGCCACGGCGAACAGCAGCGACGCAATGATCTTGGCAGTGCCCCAAGCCATCCGCAGGGCAAGCCCCAGCGCCTTGAAAAACAGCCAGCAGAATAACACAGTAAAGAGAATTTCCAGCATAGTCTTTTCCCTCCTTTTGCTGCCAGTATAGCAGAAAAGCGCAGGAAATGTGTGGAGGAATTGTAACATTTTCGATACACGCTCCGGCTGGCCCAGCAGAGGGGGACAGCAGGCCAAATCAGGCGGCCTTCTTCAGCTTCTGACGGATGATATTGGTGAGGCGGGCGATAAATTCGCCGTTGGTGGGCTTGCCCCGGTCAGGGCTGATGGTGTTGCCGAAATAGTGCTCCAACACATCCCAGTCGCCCCGGGCCCAAGTCACCTCCACCAGATGACGGATGGCCCGCTCCACCCGGGCGGCGGTGGTGTCGAATTTGGCGGCCAGCTGGGGATAGAGGCCGAAGGTGATGTTGTTGATGTACATCTGGTCGTGAAGCACCAGCAGTACCGCCTCCACCACATAGGGGTGGCCCAGCAAATGGTCCGGAGAGCCCAGCTCCAGCAGCAGCTGGCGCACCAGATACTCCGGGTCCGGGGCGGAGAGGGCGGCCCGGCTGACGATGAGCCGCCGCAGCTCCTCCCGAATTTTGGCCTTCTCACTTTCCTTCTCCGCGGTGCAAAGCCGCATCAATGCATTCACCTGTTGTTCTAACATACTCATATTCATTACCTCCTATGGTATAATTAACGGGATATCAGACAATTGTAGGGGGCGGCGTCCTCGACACCCTGCCCGGAAATCCGGCCTCAATGGACGGATTTTCGGAAGTATGCCGCGTTCAGTAAGGATTTTGCCCCATCGAGGTGTAAAATCCTTTCGGGGCGTCCGGGAGGCCGCCCCCTACAAGGGTAAAGTGTCCGTTTTATTGGATGATTTCTTTGGTATACTTTCTGTATCGACAAAAGTCTCCTTTTTGTGTTGACTTAAGTAGCTTTATGTGCTATGATTAGCACATAAAAGAAAGAATTAAGCTGCAGTAGATTACTTAAGTAGCTTGCCTGCTGGCATTATAAGACGACAAAAGTCATTTGTCAAGAGAAAATGAGGCTACTAAAGTAATCTTCTGCGAATTGCACAAAGCGTTAGGGGGAACTTTTGTGTTTTTTAACAGATTCAAGTCCTTGTGTGACGAAAAAGGCATCAGCGTTTACCGGGCCTGTGAGGCCATCGGACTGAACCGCTCGGCTGTTGCCAAGTGGAAGGCCGGAGGCCGTCCCAACGGCACCACTGCCGGCAAGTTGGCGGATTACTTTGGGGTCACCACCGACTATCTGTTAGGCCAGAGCGACGAAAAAACACCCGCTGACGTGCAGCGGGCGGTTTGTGACGACGATATCAAGTTTGCCCTCTTCGGCGGCGACGGGGAGATCACCGACGAGATGTACGAGGAGGTGAAGCGGTTTGCCGCCTTCATCAAGCAAAGGGAGGCGGAGCGGAAGGAGTAACCATGGAAATTCGCACCCTCTATGATCTTGCGAAACAACAGAATATAGGGGTGGTCGACTTTTCCCTGCCGGAGACCGGCTCCATGTCCCTGATGACGGACAGCGGACGGTGCTATATCGCCATGGATGCTGCCGTCAAGGATGGGTCCGTTCAGGAGCGGGTCCACCTGAGCCATGAGCTGGGTCACTGCGTCACCGGCAGCTTCTATAACCGCTACGCCGCAGTGGACTGCCGCCAGCGCCATGAAAACCGGGCCAACAAATGGGCCGTGCAGGCCCTGATCCCGGTGCAGCAGCTGGATGATGCCATCGCCGAAGGCTGCACCGAGGTCTGGGAGCTGGCAGACCGCTTTCAGGTGACGGAAGAGTTTGTACGCAAAGCCGTCTGCTGGTACGTCCACGGAAATATGGCGGCGGAATTGTATTTTTAGGAGGCCGGTGCGCTGCAAAAAGCGCCTACAGCAGGGCAGCTCACCCTTTGGTCACAAGCTACCCTACTGTTTTCTATATAGTGAAAGTCTTAAATGAAATCTATCCACCTACGCCGCAGGCATTTCATAGCGAAGCAATATTTCACAAATCCCAACAGGATTTATTTCGTTGAGAAAGACCACATTTGTCTACCAGAAAAATGTGGTCTTTTTCATGGAGCAGAATACGGGAGTCGAATATAATAAGGCAAGAAGATTACGCAAACTCCAAAAACGGAATCCGGTGAACGTGTCATTGTTTTGAATAAACAGGCAGCGATAGACCTGCAGATGCTTCGCAAACAGTTTGACGAGCAGTGTGAAGTTATAGAGCAGCGCATGGCCGAAGAACTCCGTCAGGCCGAAAAAAATTGTGCGGGTCCGGAACAGAAGTCTGCAGAACGTGTCATCAAAGAAAAGTACGATACAATCCGTCGTGAACACAAGTTCATAGATAACGATTTCAAAGTGGTATATCATGAGATTTAGGACACGGCAAATGACAGGAAACGGGGTTCTTCTTCGAACAAAATTATGCAAACTAATTATGTAAATTTGCTTAATTTTGATTTTGTATTTTACGGCGAAATTCGATAAATAATTTCATTATTATGTAAACTTGTCGAAAAATAGCGGAAATAGTAAGTTAAAAAATTAGGTTTTCCCATTAAAATAAATTGACATTTTTGCAACTGATTGTATAATTGTGTCATAGAATTCTATAAATTCAGATATGGAGGTGCAACATGGAAAAAACACGCATAGACTCTTTCTGCCAAAAATTCCGCCAAATAATGTTGCCACTTAAAAATCGAACTTTCGAAGCAATCTCTACAAAACCCGGAATGATTGGACTTGCCGCTGTCCTTGTTCTGGTTCTGACCATTGCGCTTACAACCTGCAGCCGCAAAGAACCGGTGAGCGAGCCTGCTGATGCAACCACAGAAGCACAGATGGAAGACATCAAACCCGCAACCGAGCCTGCTGCAATGGAAACGCAGATAGTCGGTATCCCTGCTACCATGGGAACCATTCTCATAGATCAGCTGAGTATTTGCAAAGACGCCGGCGTTGTCGTGGATATTGAAGAGCATTACACCATCGGTGACCGTGTTGAGATCCAGGAAGAGATGGCTGTTAACGGTACGGTCTGGGGCTATACCGGCAAGGGATGGATCGACATGAGCTACGTCAGGATGGATGATGTTCCGTCCGGCAGGGATAATTCCACCAATGCCGACGGAGTTGAGATCGTATCCAACGGCAGCCATGCCGTACTGGGCTATGGCGTCGTGGATCTGAATACACTGAATGTTCGTGTCGGTCCCGGTACCGATTACACGAAGATCAAGGAAATTCCTATGGGAATGCGTTACGCTTACTATGAAGTAGCCGATGAATGGGTACGAATTGGCGACGGCTGGGTCAGCACGGAGTATTTCTATGTGGAAGGCACCACAGCGGAAGATGCTACCACCGGTACGATCACCACAAATGACCTGAATGTCCGCACCGGTCCTAATACCTCCTTTCAGCGTATCAGCAGTTATATGGAGGGTGATTCCGTTGAGATCCTCGCGATCGTCAATGGTTGGGGGTACACAGAAGAGGGCTGGATCAGCATGATGTATGTGACGCTGCCGGAGAGAGTGTATACCACCGGAAGTGCCACCGTCACAGTCGGTCTGAATATTCGCAAAGAACCCGATCCGTCCTCTGAAAAGGTGGATGCCTACAGGGAAGGCGATCGTGTCACCATCCTGGAAGTAAAGAACGGTTGGGGCAGAACGGATAAAGGCTGGATCAATCTGGATTATGTCAAATACGACCAATAAAGAAAAAGCAGGCCAAACCGAAGGGTGTGAAGTGACCCCAAAAAGTTAGACAAATATTTCTAACTCAAATTGTTCAAGCAACCAAAAGGGCTTGTTGTCTGTGCAAAGCAGGCGGCAAGCCCTTTAACTTTGCCTTGCTGCGTCTGTTGTTATAGTAATCCAGGTA
>JAFSCK010000093.1 GCA_017436785.1 Oscillospiraceae bacterium
ACTGGTTTTCCGTTTAAGGCACGCAGCGTTTCAGTTGCAATAATATCTTCTTTTCTAGGAATAGACTCCACCTGCTCGTCACGACCGAGCAGATAGTCGGTAGAGACGCAATAAAGATCCGCAAGCTTACAAAGAGTATCAATAGAAGGAGACTTTGTGCCATTATCCCAATTGGTCACAGCAGGCTGAGATACGCCGATCCGCTTGGCGACTTCTAATGTTGAAAGGCCAGCCTTTTCACGAGCTTCCCGAAATCGGTATGCCATCTAGAACCCCTCCTTAGTAGATTTAGTCATATTATAGCGAATGGTGGAAGTAATATCAAGATTGTGTGAGTCGAAAATAACTTGACAATCATTTTACATACCTTGTCTTTTGGATTTTACATGAACTGGGTATGATGAAGTCATGAGGATTAACAAATCCAAATCCAAAAACAAAGGAGATATTACTTATGAAAAAGTTAATTTGTGTAATTCTGACCCTGGTTATGGCACTGTCCTTGGTTGCCTGCGGCAGCAAGGAAACCGCATCCGTATCCACTGATGGCTCCACTTCCATGCAGAAAGTAATCAACGCTCTGGGCGAGGCCTTTATGGAAGACACCGGCGCAAACTTCACCTACAATGCCACCGGTTCCGGTACCGGCATCAAGGCCGTGAAGGATGGCACCTGCGACATTGGCCTCAGTTCCCGTTACCTAAAGGACAGTGAAAAGGCTGAGGGCCTGAAGGAGACCATCCTGGCAATCGACGGCATTGCCATCATCGTACACACCGACAATTCTGTTGCAGACCTGACTGTGGAACAGATCGCCGCCATTTTCAAGGGCGAGATCACCAATTGGAGTGAAGTTGGTGTCAAGGATGGCGAGATCGTCTGCATTGGCCGTGAAGAATCCTCCGGCACTCGTGACGGTTTTGAATCCATCACCGATACGGAAGATGCCTGCGTTTACCGCCAGGAGCTGACCTCCAACGGCGCAGTTCTGACCGCTGTGGCAGAGAATCCCAATGCCATCGGCTATATATCTCTGTCCTCTGTAAAGGATACTGTGAAGGCAATCTCTGTTGGCGGTGTTGCTCCCAGTGAGGCAACGATCAAGGACTGTAGCTATGCCGTGCAGCGCCCCTTCGTGCTAGTCACCAAAGAAGGTGTGGCTTTGAGCGAAACCGCACAGGCCTTCTTCGACTTCGCAACATCCTCCGCTGCCAATGAGATCATCACTGCAGCTGGTGTGGTACCTGCCAACTAAACAAGTAATGCGGCGGTGAAAATCGCCGCTTACTGTGTATCTTTAGGTGAATCTATGAAAAGCAACAAAGTATTTGAGCGTGGTATACACGGCATTTTCCTGATCCTGGGTCTTGTGACCGTTGCCTGCGTGCTGCTGATCACGGTATATCTGGTGATCTCCGGCATCCCCGCCATTATAGAGATCGGGTTGTGGGATTTTCTCTTCGGTAAGGTCTGGGACCCGGCAGCTTCCAATCCGCAGTTTGGTATCCTGCCCTTTATTCTATCCAGCATTTACGGCACAGCAGGTAGCCTGGTGATCGGTGTCCCCGTTGGATTCTTTACTGCGGTTTATCTGTCCAAGAAGGCTTCTCCCAAGGCGAAAGAATTGATGTCCGCTGCGGTGAGTCTGCTGGCTGGTATTCCTTCTGTGGTCTATGGCCTGGTAGGTATGATGGTGCTGGTTCCCGGCATCCGGGAAGTCTTCCATCTGCCCGACGGAGCAAGTCTGCTGGCGGCTATGATCGTGCTGGCGATTATGATCCTGCCCTCTATCATCAAGGTTTCCATCACAGCCCTGGATGCGGTTCCCAAGGAATATGAGGATGCATCCCTGGCTTTGGGCGCAACCCCAGAAGAAACCTGGTTTCGTGTATCGGTTCCCGCTGCCAAAAGCGGTATCGCAACCGCTGTGGTACTGGGTGTGGGTCGTGCCATCGGTGAAGCCATGGCGGTGATGATGGTGTCCGGCAATGTGGCCAATATGCCGGGTCTATTTGAGAGTGTCCGTTTCCTAACCACTGCCGTTTCCAGCGGAATGGGTTACGCAGACGGACTCTACCGGGAGGCGCTGTTCTCCATTGCACTGGTGCTGTTCCTGTTTATTATGCTAATCAATGCGACCCTTAACTTCTTCCTGAAGGGAGAAAAGAAATGAGAACTATTAGAAAGAGAAATTTGTTCCGCTGGACCCTCCGGGGAAAGCCTTATTATCTGCTGGCTGCGGGAAGCCTTTTGATCCTGCTGGCCATCATTGGAGTTATGCTATGAAGAAAAGAAACGTATATATCTGGGCCACGCGAGTTCTCATGTGGCTGGCTGCCGGGATCACCGCTGCGCTGACCTTGTTTCTGCTTGGCTATGTACTGGTCAAGGGTGTGCCCAATATCACTTGGGAGCTACTGTCCACCAAGCCCAGTTATCTGCGGGGAACAGTTGGTATCCTGCCGGATATTCTCAACACCCTCTACATTATTCTCACCACGCTGCTATTTGTGTTGCCGCTGGGTGTAGGCGCAGCAATCTATCTGACGGAATATGCCACCAACAAGCGGCTGGTGGGCATGATCGAATATGCGGCGGAGACCCTTTCCGGTATTCCCTCCATCATTTACGGTCTGTTCGGCAGCCTGTTCTTCTGCCAGTTCATGGACTTGGACAAGAGCCTACTGGCAGGCGCAATGACCTTGGTGATTATGAATCTGCCCACCATCATGCGTACCACCCAGGAAAGCCTGAAAACCGTTCCACAATCCTACAGGGAAGGTGCATTCGGCCTGGGCGCAGGCAAATGGCGTGTAATCCGCACGGTGGTACTGCCCAACTGCGTGGAGGGTGTGATCACTGGCTGCATTCTGTCTGTGGGCAGAATCGTGGGCGAATCTGCGGCACTACTGTTCACCGCAGGATTTGCCCATGCGCTGAATGGCTTCTTGGAAGGACTCTTCTCTTCCGGTTCCACACTGACTGTGGCACTCTATGTGTATGCCACAGAAGAAGGCAATTTTGAGGTAGCCTTCGCCATCGCAGCTATTTTGATGATTTTAACATTGCTGATCAACCTGAGTGCAACGCTGATCGGCAAGTATTTCGAGAGGAAAAACAAAGCATGAGTATTATTTCTGCAAACGATTTGTGCCTGTGGTACGGTAACTTCCAGGCACTGAAAAATATCAATATCGAAATCCCGGAGCATAGCATCACTGCTCTCATCGGACCTTCCGGCTGCGGCAAGTCCACATTCCTGAAGACCCTGAACCGGATGAATGATCTGATTCCCAGTGTAAAAATTACCGGTGAGGTAACCTACAACGGTCAGAATATCTTTGAAACCGATGTCAACAACCTCCGCAAGGAAGTAGGCATGGTGTTCCAGAAACCCAATCCCTTTCCCATGAGCATTTTCGACAATATCGCTTACGGTCCCCGAACCCACGGCATCACCAACAAAGCACAGTTGGATGATATCGTAGAGAAAGCACTCCGGAGCGCTGCCATCTGGGACGAGGTGAAGGATCGACTGAAAAAGAACGCGCTGGGCATGTCCGGTGGTCAGCAGCAGCGGCTTTGCATTGCAAGAGCGCTGGCGGTAGAACCCAAGGTGCTGCTGATGGACGAGCCCACTTCTGCGCTGGACCCTATCTCCACCTCCCGCATTGAAGACTTGGCCATGGAACTGAAAAAGGACTACACCATCGTCATGGTCACCCACAACATGCAGCAGGCTGTCCGCATTTCTGATCAGACCGCATTCTTCCTGCTGGGTGACTTGGTGGAGTACGGCAACACCGAGGAGATGTTCTCCCAGCCCAAGGAGCAGCGCACGGAAGATTACATTACAGGAAGGTTTGGTTAATATGAGAGATCTATTTCAGGAACAGCTGAATGAATTGAAGCGAGAGCTGACCGTCATGGGCGCATCCTGCGAGGAAATTATTGCGCTGGCCTCCCAGGCACTTACCGGTTGGGATGCAGAACTGGTGCAAAAGGTAAATATCATTGGCGCGCAGATCGATGAAAGTGAGCGCACCATTGAGACCATCTGTATGAAGCTGCTTCTGCGGCAGCAGCCGGTGGCACGGGATCTGCGGCAGATCAGCGCCGCCATGAAGATGATCACCGATATGGAGCGGATCGGTGACCAGGCGGAGGACATCGTGGAGATTGTCCCCTATATGAATGCCCATCCTGACGAGAAGTACCCTAAGATCCGGGAGATGGCGAAGGCTGCCCAGTCTATGGTTACGGAGGCTGTCGATGCTTATGTGAAGCAGGATTTAGAGCTGGCCAGAAAAGTTATGGCCCACGATGATGTGGTGGATGCTTATTTTACCCAGGTCAAAAGCGGCATCATCGACATTATTGCGGCCGAACCCTCCCAAGGTGAATATGCGCTGGACCTACTGATGATCGCCAAATACTTTGAGCGGATCGGCGATCACTGTACCAATATTGCGGAATGGGTGGAATTTTCCGTCACCGGTGTCCACAAGGACTGCCAGTAAGATGTAAAATGTATGTAAAGTCCATCTAAATTCTTGAATTTTGCTACTAAAACAGCTAAAATTGTAAAAAACGCAAGGAGGTGCCTAAATGATATGGTGTGTAGAGGATGATTCCAGCATCCGCGACATTGAAGTATATGCCCTCACTTCTACTGGATTTGAAGCCATAGGCTTTGAAGACGGTGACAGTTTTTGGAATGCGCTGCAATCCGAGAAGCCGGAACTCATCGTGCTGGATGTGATGCTCCCCGGCAAGGACGGTGTCACGTTGCTGAAACTGATGAAAGCAAATGAAGCATTTGCAGACATTCCCGTGATCATGGCCACCGCCAAGGGCAGCGAATATGATAAGATCCAAAGCCTGGACTTGGGTGCTGACGATTATTTGGTAAAACCTTTTGGCATCATGGAAATGGTCAGCCGGGTGAAAGCTGTACTGCGTCGGTGCAAACCAAAGGTATCCTCTAACCTGCTGAAGCTGGACGGTCTTGTACTGAATCCCGACGAGCATACCGTCACCGTCGATGGCGAACGGGTAATTCTGACTTATAAGGAATATGAACTTCTGCATCTTTTCCTCTCTCAGCCGGGTATCGCCTTCACAAGAGAGCAGTTGCTCTCCTCCGTGTGGAACACAGAATATGCGGGAGAAACCCGAACAGTGGATATGCACATCCGCACCCTGCGGCAGAAGTTGGGGAACTATGGTAATATCATAGAAACCGTCAGAAATGTAGGCTACCGATTGGAGTGTGGCTATGACAAGTAAAATTTTCCGGTCTACGGTCTTTGTTGCGGTTGTGGTTCTGCTCTGTTCTCTTGGCATTGTGATCGGTGTGCTGTACAACCACTTCACCGGTGTGCAGGTGCAGCAGTTGAAGGACGAACTGAGCCTTGCGGTCACCGGTACGGAGCAGTACGGAAACGCCTTTCTGGAGAATGTGGAGGCAGACCGCTTCCGTGTCACATGGATCGATGCCGATGGCACGGTTCTCTTTGATACCCAGGTGGATCAGACTGCCATGGAAAATCATGCGGATCGTGAAGAAATCCGGGAAGCCTTTGCAACCGGTTCCGGTAGTGCGGTTCGAAACTCTTCCACCCTTACCGAGCAGACCTATTATGAAGCACGGCGCTTAACAGATGGAACGGTGCTGCGTATCTCCACCAACCAGGCATCTGCATGGGCGCTGATGATGGATCTTCTATGGCCGATTATTCTCATTGCGGTGCTGGCGATTGGCCTTTCTTTGATCCTTGCCCGCAGAATGGCAAAGAATATTGTGGAACCCATGAATAATCTGGATTTGGAGCATCCGCTGTCTAATGATACCTACGAAGAACTGTCACCCTTGCTTCGCCGGATCAATCAGCAGCATTTGCAGATCGATGCCCAAATGCGCAAGCTGCAGCACAAGACTGACGAGTTTATTCAGATCACCTCCCATATGCAGGAAGGTCTGGTGGTGCTGGATAAGGAGACCCGTATTCGCTCTATCAATTCTGCCGCCATGAAAGTTTTTGGCGCAGAGGAGTCCTGTGTTGGAAGCAGCTTCTTCCAGGTGAACCGCAGCAACCCGCTGCGTCAGGCACTGAATGACGCCTTGGACAAAGGTCACGGAAGTGTCATGCAGGAACTGGAAGGCAGAGTCTACCGCTTCGATATGAGCAGCATCCAGTCCGACGGAAACCTGCTGGGCGCAGTTATCCTGGCGGTGGATGTAACGGAATCTCAGAACGCAGAGCAGATGCGCCGGGAGTTCTCCGCCAATGTATCTCACGAACTGAAAACACCGCTGCAAGGCATTATCGGCAGCGCAGAACTGCTGGAAAGCGGTATGGTGAAACCGGAGGACACATCCCGATTTGTTGGACATATCCGCAAGGAAGCATCCCGGTTAGTAAATCTGATCGAAGACATTATCCGCCTTTCTCAGTTGGATGAGGGCGTGGAGCTGCCCACTGAGCCGGTGGATATGCTGCAACTTGCAGAAGATGTAAAAGAGATCCTGGCACCCAGCGCGGCGGAGAAGAATGTTAAGATCGATGTAACCGGTAATGGCTTTACTTTTAAAGGTGTCCGCAGAATGCTTCAAGAGATCATCTACAATCTCTGCGACAATGCCATCAAGTACAATGTCCCCGGCGGCAGCGTGACGATCCATGCAGAGAATAACCGTCTGGTTGTCAGCGATACCGGCATTGGCATTCCTGCAGAACACAAAGATCGGATCTTCGAGAGGTTCTACCGTGTAGACAAGAGCCACTCCAAAGCCTCCGGCGGTACCGGTCTGGGACTTTCCATTGTAAAGCATGCCGTCGCTTACCACAACGCAGAAATCAGCCTGGAAAGCACACCCGGTAAGGGTACAACAATCACAATTCAATTTTGATTTTAGACCGCATCCGTTGGGTGCGGTCTTTCACTTTACATAGATTTTACTTAAGTTTTGCATACCCTCTATGGTTTTTACAAATGGCAAAATTTATAATGTAGACTGTCGAAATAAGAAAACTTTCCGTAAAGGAGATAAATATGACAGCTTACATTTTTAAGATCATCACCCTTCTGGGTGGTTTGGCTTTGTTCCTGTTCGGTATGGACATTATGGGCAAGGCTCTGGAGCGTCAGGCCGGTGGTAAATTGCAGACCATCCTGGCAAAGATGAGTTCCAATGTGTTCAAGGGATTCCTGCTAGGTCTGGGTGTCACCGCAGTGATTCAGTCATCTTCCGCAACCACGGTCATGGTAGTCGGCTTCGTTAACTCCGGTATTATGACGTTGAAGCAGGCCGTTGGTGTTATCATGGGTTCCAATATCGGTACCACCGTCACCGCCTGGATTCTGTCCCTCTCCGGTTTGGAGGGTGACAGCTTCCTCATTAAGTTCTTCAAGCCTTCCACCCTGGCGCCGCTGATCGGCATCTTCGGCATCCTGCTGTATATGGGCAAGTCCGAAAAGAAAAAGGGTATCGGCACCATCATGCTGGGTTTTATGGCACTGATGACCGGTATGGATCTCATGAGTAGCTCCATGGCATTCCTAAAGACCGAAGCCTGGTTTGCAGACCTGATGATTTCCTTCACCAATCCCATTGTGGGTATTATCTTTGGTGCAGTGCTGACTGCTGTCATCCAGTCCTCTTCCGCATCCGTTGGCATTCTGCAAGGTCTGTGTTCTACCGGTGTTGTTACTTACGGCGCAGCGATCCCCATCATCCTGGGTCAGAACATCGGTACTTGTATCACTGCTATCATGGGCGCAATCGGTGCTAATCGGAATGCTCGTCGTACCGCTATGGTTCACCTGCTGTTCAATGTAGTGGGCGCGGTGATGTTTGCCGTAATCTTCTACGGCTTGGGTATGTTTATTGAATGGAAGTTCTTGGGTGACTCCGTGCAGGCATGGGATATTTCTGTGATCCATACCGGCTTTAACCTGATTGCTACTGCTGTCCTGATGCCCATGAACGGTCTGCTTGTAAAACTGGCATATTTGCTGGTGCCCGAAGTCAAGGAACCGGAAAAGACCGAACTGCTGGATTCCCGTCTGTTGGCTACTCCCGCCGTTGCGGTGCAGCGTGCCCATGAGATCGCCAGCGAGATGGCTGCAGATGCTGCCAAAGCAATGCATCTGGCTATGGGTCTGACCAAAAAATTTGAATCCGGTGTGATGGAGCAGGTCATCGAACTAGAAGATAAGACCGACCGCTACGAGGATGCGCTGAACACCTATCTGGTGAAGCTTTCCGGTATGAATCTATCTGTCCACGATAACCGCATCCTCAATACGCTATTGTATTCCATTTCTGACATTGAGCGGATGGCTGACCACGCTATGGCAGTTGCCAAAGCTGCCCTGGAAATGGAAGAAAAGAAGATTGAGTTTTCCAACCAGGCAAAGGGAGAGTTGGCAGTTTTGGAGCAAGCCGTGCTGGATATCGTAGATCGTACAGTTGCCGCTTACGACAGCTTTGACCGAGAGCAGGCCGCCAGAATCGAACCCCAAGAGCAGGTTGTTGACGCCCTGGTTCGTGAAGTTAAATCCCGCCATGTGCGCCGCCTGCGTGATGGTCTGTGTACTGTGGAGTATGGCTTTGTGTTGGAAGATCTGCTTACTGCCTGTGAGCGTACTGCAGACCATTGCTCTAATGTAGCTGTGGAAATGCTGCAGGTTGCTGAAGGTAAGCTGGAAGCACATGAATATCTGAATGCACTGAAGGCCGGTGAGCTCCACGAATCTGCCGCTTTTGCAGAGCAGTTTGCTCAATACAAGGCCCGCTACGCATTCCCTGAGGAACAATAATATTTAAGCGATCGTCGAATTTTGCGGCGATCGCTTTTTTACTTTGCACTTATGCCTCCAAAATCGTGTAATCAGATAGTCCATAAAGGTAGACCTTATTGGACATGAAAATCAGTCTGAAGATGCACGAAAAAAGCGTCCATAAAGGTCCCTTGAGAATTTGCGGATATGTCCACTATTCCAAAGGACCTTTACGGACGGAATGGAGGCAAAGATGAGAAAGATGTACGGATACGCCCGGGTATCCTCAAAGGATCAGAACCTTGACCGGCAGCTGATTGCATTAAGGGATTTTGGCATTGATGACCGGGACATCATACGGGAGAAAGCAAGCGGAAAAAGTCTGAACAGAGAAGCCTACCAGACACTGAGAAATCAGTTGCTCAGAGAAGGGGATACCTTGGTTATTGTTTCCTTGGATCGCTTGAGCCGTAACAAGCTGCATATTAAGCAGGAACTGGAATACTATCGCAGCCGCAACATCCGTGTTATGATCCTGGACATGCCCACAACACTGTGCCAGGTGAACGAAGGCCAGGAGTGGATCATAGAGATGATCAATGCGATCCTGATCGAGGTTCTAGCAAGTATGGCAGAACAGGAGCGCATCCGGACTCTGAACCGGCAAGCAGAAGGAATACTGGCTGCACAACTGCAGGGGAAGCATCTTGGCCGTCCAAAGATGAAAATTCCCGAAGGCTGGGGTGAGATCTATATGCTTTGGAAATCGGGAGAAATTACCGCAGTTGAGGCTATGAAAAGATCCGGCCTTAAGAAGAGTACATTCTATAAGTTGGCGAAGCTTACTGATGAAAACTATCCATGGTGAAATAAGGAGCGAGTCCGCAGTGGACTCGCTCCAATTCATTTAGGGGTTCAGCTTCTGGTTTACAATGGCCATATCATCTGTTGTGGGTTCCCAGTCAAAGCGGATATCTATGATCCTGTCTTCATAG
>JAFSCK010000036.1 GCA_017436785.1 Oscillospiraceae bacterium
ACCGTCTGAGGCTTTTCTTTGAAGCCTGCAAGCCATCTAAGAAGACCTGCCTGATCTGCGTGACCGCTGGTGCCGTGGAGCGCGGCGATCTCCGCATTGACAGTAATATCCTCACCAAATAAGCGGACATACTGTGCGCCGTCCTGGAGCTTCCTGCCGAGAGAACCTTCCGCCTGATAACCCACGAACAGAACGGTGTTTTCTTCGCCCCACAGATTGTGCTTCAAATGGTGGCGGATACGGCCCGCTTCGCACATACCGCTGGCAGAAAGGATCACCTTGGGGCGCTTATCGAAGTTGATCTGCTTGGATTCGTCGCTGGTTACGGACAGGCAAATATCGTCAAACCAGATGGGGTTGATACCTTGCCTTACCAAAGCGGCAGTTTCTTCATCGAAACAGCTTTGGTCGCATTGCAGGAAGATGCCCGTGGCTTCTACAGCCAGAGGGCTATCCACATACACCGGGAAACCGTCGTGTCCACTGACCATACCTTCCTGCTTGATCTGCCGGATAGCATACAGCATTTCATGGGTTCTGCCAACAGCAAAGGACGGGATCACCACATTACCGCCCCGGTCAAAGGTCCGCTGCAGTACATCTGCAAGCTCTCCAACCGTGTTGCCCGGTTTTTCGTGGAGACGGTTGCCATAGGTAGATTCCAGAACAAGGTAGTCCGTTTCCTCCACAGGAAGCGGATCTTTGATCAATGGCTGATCAATGTTGCCCACATCACCGCTGAATACGATCTTCTTGGTAACGCCGTCCTCGGTCAGCCACAATTCAATACAGGCAGAGCCCAACAGATGTCCGATATCCGAAAATCTAACAATGATGCCTTCTTCTGCCTGGATCACCTGACCGTATTCGCAGGGACGAAAACGGGAGATAGCACCGATTGCATCTGCCATGGTGTAGACCGATACAACTAATTCATCACCGGCACGCTGCGCTTTCCGGTTCTGCCATTCTGCCTCGGACTCCTGAATATGGGCAGAATCCCGCAGCATAATGTTACACAGATCGCAGGTAGTTGTGGTTGCATAAATACCGCCCCGGAAACCGTCCTTATATAACTTCGGTAACATACCGGAATGGTCAATGTGGGCATGGGTAAGAAACACCGCTTCGATGGTATTGGCAGGCACGGGTATAAGTATTTCTTACCGCACACCTCCAACAGTGTGCAGCTACCTGTTACCTCATGGGTTGCTCCGATAAATTGGATTTTCCTATAATAGCCCCCTTGCCATGATATCGTATGATTCCATTCTTTCTGTTATTATTTTATCATACTGCGACCGAAGAAATAGAGATAAAATGTGAATTCTAAGTGCAAAACGCAGGTGCCTTTTGTAGGACTACCTGCGTCTTGCTATTATTCCGATTTCAACATCCGGTAGCCGATACCGATATGGGTCTGGATGTACTGAGTGTCAGAATCCTTTTCGATTTTCTTACGCAAGGTTGCCATATGCACCCGCAAAGATGCCATATCGCTCTCCCATGAGCTGCCCCAGATCTTATTGGTCAGATAGGTGTGGGTCAACACTTTGCCTGCGTCCTTTGCAAGCAGGCACAGAAGCTTGTACTCCGTGGGCGTCAGCTTCAGCTCCTCACCGTTTAAGGAAGCACAGCCTGCGGCATAATCCACCGTCAATTTACCGTTGTGGAACACGGAATCACCGGGCTTGCTCTCAATTGTAGCAATTCGGCGTTGCGCGACCCGGAGACGTGCCAGCAATTCTGTCACAGAAAAAGGCTTGGTCAGATAATCATCCGCGCCTGCATCCAACGCCGCAACCTTGTCCCCATCCTCGCTCCGGGCAGAGATGACGATAATGGGCAACTGAGACCAGGAACGGATGCGCTTAATGACTTCTACGCCGTCCAGATCCGGCAAACCCAGATCCAGAAACACAATATCCGGCTGCTGGGTGGTTGCTGCTGCAATGGCGGATTCACCGGTGGGGGCTGTTATGTAGGTATAGTTATTGGATTTTAAGGTGGTGGTGATCAGGTTGCGGACAGTGGGATCGTCCTCCACCACTAAGATCTTGGGATTATTCATGGAATTCCACCTCCCCGGATGGAATGGTAAATGTAAAGATTGTGCCCGTTGGTGTATTGTCGGATACGGTGATCTCGCCACCATGGGCAGTAATGATAGACTTGCAAAGGTTGAGGCCAATCCCAAGGCTTCTGCGGCAGTCAGCAATGGGATTGCTACCGCTGTAGAACATCTGGAATACCTTTTCTTTTTCATTGTCCAGAATACCAGCACCGTTATCAGCAACGGAGATCTCGGTGTGTTGCTCGTTCTGCTTTGTGGTGATGGTAATGTGTGAGCCGGCAGGTGTATACTTGATGGCATTGTCCACCAAATTGATAATGACCTGAATGATCAGCCGGGCATCGCACCTGGCAAGGAGCAGTTCATTTTCGTGATGTACGGTAACGGTATGCTCCGTCTGCTTTCTGGTGATGTGCTGTAATGCCTCCGTGACGATCTCTTCTACCAAATGAGGTTGTTTTTGAAGCCTCATCCTACCTTCTTCGATCTTTGTAACCGCTAGCAAATTCTCCACTAAATTGGTCAGCCATGCGGAATCGTCATAGATATCTCCGCACATCTGCCGAATGGTATCGTTATCCAGCTTTTCCAAATCGGAAAGCAGCATACCGGCGTTACCGGAGATAGATGTTAGCGGTGTACGCAGATCGTGAGAAATGGAACGCAGCAGATTGGCACGAAGCTTTTCGTTCTCCGCTTGCAGCTTCGCCGCTTCTTTTTCCTTGGTATTCCGGCTGTTCTCCAGTGTTAAGGCACACTCGCCAAGGATGGACAGCAATACACTGTTCTCAAATGCTTCCAGAGGTTCCGCACCCTCAATAATGACCGTTCCATAGATTCGGTCCTGGACCTTGATGGGATATCTCTGAGCGTCTTTATTGGTACTGGCGACAACACCGGGCAGCACAGATGCTGTTCTACCCAGCAGCTTGGACACCTGTGTGCGGCAAGCCTGCAGAACCTCCTCGTCTGTCTGGGCTTTCTGCAAAAGCTGATTGGTCTCAAGAAGCAGATTGGTGCGGTAGGCTGCCTGGGTGGATTGCTTTGTCTGTCCCTTCATCCGGTCTGTCATAGTGCCGACCGTTAAGGACGCGATGAGCATAATGAGGAAGGTCAGCGGCGCTCCATCCGCATATACACGCAGAGAGAACTGCGGATAGGTAAAGAAGAAATTAAATACCAGGACGCTTCCAATGGCTGACAGCACATAGCTTGAACGGGTGGAAGTAACCATTGCCGTGAGCAGCACAGCCAGCAGGTAGATGGCAATGATATTTGCCTCACTAAAGCCAACCTTGGAAAACAGGTGAGCCAAACCACTGGCAAGCGCCAGAATACCAACAGAGATGCCCCAGTCCCGGAGTGTGATCCTCAAATCGACCCTCTTTCGGGCTTTCTTTTGCCGATAGGCAGGATCCGTACTGGCATCGGGTATGATGTGGATATCAATATTCGGTGCGATCTGGGTCAGCTTTTCCGTCAGCGTCGGTTTACCAAAGAGCCTGCGTTTGGATACAGCGCTTCTGCCCACAACGATTTTTGTTACGCCGGACAGTCTTGCGTACTCCGCGATCTGGTAAGATACATCGTCACCAAATACTGTTTCAATGGTTGCTCCCAGTTCCTGTGCTAACGAGGTGTTCTGCCGCAGACGTTCTTTGTTTTCTTCCGACATTGCCTCATAATTGGGCGTACGGACAAACAGTGCGGTAAAGGTGCCGCCGAAGGCATTTGCCATTGTTGCAGCTGTACGAATAATCCGTGCGTTGGATGGAGCAGAAGAAAGGCCTACAAGAATGTGTTCCGCCATAGGCAGTCCTCCGATCTTGTTTTCTTTCATTCTACCACATCCTCCGGATATCTACAACTGTCATCGTAAGTAAAGGTCGGTTCATTGCTGGGTCTGCGCTCCAAAAACTTATCAAGCTTGCGAAGTAAGTAGAACAGATATACCTGACCGCCTATAAAACTCAGCACAGCCAGTATGATCCATATATCTTTCATAACAGCGATCTTAAATCCGGAAGCATTTCTGAATGTCCTTAAATCTTCCCATCACCATCAGGGATTTCCCCTCGCACAGCAGGGTGTCCGGCGTGATAAAGGAATCCAGCTTGCTTCCACACTTTGTTCCCAAAATATTGATGTTGAACTTTTTACGAATATCCAGCTGACCAACGGTTTTACCCATCCAACTCTGGGGGATCGTTACTTCAAAAA
>JAFSCK010000094.1 GCA_017436785.1 Oscillospiraceae bacterium
ACCAGATCAAGGTTTTTCTTCTGATAGACATAGCCTTCGATCAGATCATCACCATCGGCATTGACGCCGTCAAGACCTACGACCACATCCTTGCGATTCACATCGATGCGGACCTCCGGATTGATGGTCATGTAGACTGAGGCATAGGTCATCTGTCCCATCTGGAACACGGATGTTACCACCAGCATCAGGCAGGCCGCCATTGCTGCCATGGAATACATCCACTTATTTACTACCTTTTTCTTTTGCGGTTCGGCTTGGGGGACCTGCATTTCAATCACGTCTGCTACGGTCTGGCCCACCTCGTATCGCCGGTTTGCTACCTTCAGGAAGCGCCCGTCCTCGTCAAGGACGACCGCATAGCCGGGATGACACTCCATTACCATGTATTTCATACAGACACCCCTCCTTTCCTGTTCAAGACGTGCCTTAAGTGTCCACGGATGATTTCATATCCGTTGGTCTGGATCAGAAGCATGGCCAATATGTACTTCCTGTGCCGCTCCAGGGTCTTGCGCTCCGCACCGGAACCAGTGACCAACTGCGCCATGGGCAGCTTTTTTGTACGCAGCAATTCATCCAGCAGATATTTGTTTTCCGCCGCATAACGGATTGCAGATGCGCAGGCTTCCAGCGTGCGTTCCTGCTTTGGGGAATTATCTGCTACGTCCGAAAAGCTGACACCAAAATCCGCCATCACATCAGACAGCTCCTCGATTTCCTGTTTGGTGGCCTCCAGATTCGCAGATTCCTCAAAGTGGTCGCGCTCATCTGCCACTTCGTCCATAATGGTACGGTCGTCATCTCCGCTCTCTGCATACAGGGAGATGTGGCCCTGATGACGGGCCTCTTTTCGCTGGAAATCAATAATGCGGCTGCGGATCAGCATGGATGCATAGCTGAGGAAAGCGCCTCTGCCACGCTCATATCCTAAAATCGCTTCATGGAAAGCAATCATGGCAATGCTGTATTCGTCATCCTGCTCTGTGCAGAGCCTTGAAATATATTTGGACGCTTCTGACCGGATGAAGGGAATGTAGTCCCGAATCAGATCGTCAGCCTTTTGCAGATCTTCTTTTGCCGCATAGACCGCCCGAATGATCTGATGCTCATTTCGCATGGACTCACCTCTCGTATATAGGATACGGATATTTTTTTAGAAAAGTGGGGTATCAGTAGTCTATTTGAAGATAACAATTAAATTCATATAACACACCAGTTTATATTCTACAGGCAGGATGAAGAATACGAAATCACCACTGAGTAAAACATAAGTAAAATGCAAGTAAAATGTCGATCCCCAGCTTCGGCAATCATACCAATACTGGGGATCGGTTATCCTGTGCGCTTTTTCTGCTCGGGAACTGAATTTGTGTTTCTTCCGGACGGAATTTTTACCTGAACAAGCGCTCCAGTGCCTCCATGGCCGCATTTTCATCTGGACCTTCAGCCGTGAGTACAATCTGTTCATCTTTGGTGATTCCCATGGCAAGGACGCCCAATAAGCTTTTGGCATTCACCGAGCCATCACCGCGGTCGATGCGCAGAGTGCTGTGATACTCGTTTGCGGTCTTAACGAATTGTGTAGCTATATGATGAGCGATCCCGCACTCACACGGGATAGTGATTCTTTTGCTGATCATCTTATGGACACGCCTCCCGTAATATAAATCTGGGTTATCAGCGCCAAAATATTTCTGGTTGTGAGCCTCTGGTTTTGTTTCGACAACTAATCGTTTGGAGCAAGATTCTCACAATTCACCTCAAATCTGTCGGAATGGCCATCATCAGTTCCATAAATCATCTGTGTCAATACTACCAGCAGCTTTTCTCTTGCGCGTTCTGCGCTGGATTCTTTGGCTTCTCCCGCAAGGTATTCCAAAGCATTGTTCCACCCAAATAAGCTTACAACTTCTGCTGGGATCTTCTCAAGTTCATCAAGCAGTCGGCTCTTTTGCTGCCTATCCAAAAGACGAAGGTGATAAAGGTGGTTCACATACTCGCACCCCAACAGGTTCGCAAGCCGATCAATCAAAGATAGTTTTTCGTCCATGAATCCCTCCCGTGCCTCTTTCTTCTATTCATATTACCGGAACAATCGAACGACTCCGTGGTCGTTGAGATAACGCAGCAGTGACAGACCAATCGGGAAACCAAACAGGCCGATCACGCCAAAAAGCTGAGCACCTACGAACATACTGCAAAGGGTCACAACAGGGTGCAGGCCGAGTTGACTGCCGACGATTTTCGGCTCGATGATATTGCGAATGACCGTGATGACCAGATAGACCACCAGCAGTCCAAGAGCCAGAGGGTAGTTCCCCTGAATAGCAGTCAGGATCGCCCACGGGATCATGATTCCGCCTGTTCCGAGCACCGGAAGAATATCAAAAATCGCTATGACAAACGCCACCAGGATGGCGTGATCGATCCTTATCAATGTCAGTCCGATGGACAGCTCCACAAATGTAATAGACATGATGAGGGCATAGGAACGGACACAGACCCATAATGTACCTGCAATATATTCCTTGATCTGGAGGAATACAGTTTTTGTCCCAGCGCTCATCTGCCGCAGGCAGAATCCTGTCAAGCGGTCATAATCAATAGCAATAAAGAATGTGGAAATGATCATCAACACCAACTTGACAAAGAGGCCGGGAACCGATGTCGCAACATCGGTCGCAAAGCCCATGACCCACACAGACAAACCCGTCACAAGGTCACCCAGCGACTGGATTATTCTCATTCCGACCTCATCCAATGCCGCCACCAAGGAAGGCTCCATCTCCATGAATACACCCTCTATGTTCCATAGAATATCCATAAAGTATGGTTGCGCATAGGTTTCATATAGTGCGGGCAGGTTGCCGATCAGATCCACAATGCCGGAAACGGCTTTGATACTCAGTAGAGTGAGCATCGCCCCGACGACTCCATAGAACAAAATGACTGAAAGCGTAGCGGAGAGCGTTCCGGGAATCCGCAGTTTATCCGTCAAGAAGCGGATCGGGCGCTTCAGAATATATGCAATCAAAAACGCGATGGCAAAGGGCGACACCAAAGGAAGCGCATACCGCAGCAGCACAAAAGCTAACAGGAATATCACGCCAAAGTAGGCAAAGTTGATTAGAAATGCCTTCCGTTTTTCTGTGTTCATTCAAACCTCCAACATTGATCAAAGCAAAAAGGCATGACCCGCTTCCGACATCCGAACGCAGGCCATGCCTTTGAATTATCCATATCGATTCGGGCAGTATTGCTGCTGTCCGCGGTATCCATTATACACAGTTCCTCTCAAGGGACTATTTAGGCTATTATATGGACGGTGACGTAGCATGTCAACAAAACTGTCGAAACATTAATACAAAGTTAATGCCGCTGTATAGTTTTCGCAAAGAAATACTCCAGGCAACGGATTTCCCTTGACAATATATGGGTTCTTTCGTAGAATGTTTGCCAATACCAAAATGATTGGAGGATGAGAATTTACAATGAGCAGCGATGACAGTGACGATAACCGAATCAACAGCTATAATTGCATTTTTGAACATAGGGCATGGCTTGTGCGCATTTTAACGCGAACAGGTTCCATGTCTTATTCCTTTTTTAGGAGAGATTGACGGAGATTGCGAATTGACGAAACAAGAACAATATATTTAAAAATTTAGTGAGGTGCAAAGTTTGGAAAACTCCGTTATTTCTATGTTACTGCTGCAGGTGTTCCTGATCGCGCTGAACGCGATCTTCGCCTGTGCGGAGGTCGCCGTGATCTCCATGAACGATAACAAACTGGCCAGAATGGCGGCCCAGGGCGACAAGCGGGCGAAGCGTCTGGCCCACCTAACCAGTCAGCCTGCGAAGTTTTTGGCGACGATCCAGGTGGCTATTACCTTGTCCGGCTTTATTGGCAGTGCATTTGCTGCTGAAAACTTTTCGGATGTATTGGTGAATTTTTTGGTGGGGCTGGGTATCAGCATTCCCCGTGCAACTCTGGATGCCATTGCCGTCGTGCTGATTACCCTGATCCTCTCTTACTTCACCCTGATTTTTGGTGAACTTGTGCCCAAGCGGGTGGCCATGCGTAAGACCGAAGAACTGGCTCTTGGCCTCTCCGGGCTGATCAGCGCCATTGCCACTCTCTTTGCTCCCATTGTTTGGTTTTTGACCTTCTCAACCAACACCGTTCTGCGCCTGATAGGCATTGACCCCAACCATGAGGATGATGAGGTCAGCGAAGAAGAAATTCGTATGATGGTTGATGTGGGCAGTGAAAAAGGCACCATTGACCATGATGAAAAGGAGTTCATTCAGAATGTCTTTGAGTTTGACGATCTTGCCGCCGCTGAGATCGCCACCCATCGCACTGAGGTAGACTTTCTCTGGATGGAGGAATCCATGGAGGAGTGGGCAAATACTATTCACGCCACCCGCCATACCCTGTATCCCATCTGCCAGGACTCGCCCGATCAGGTAGTAGGAATCCTGAATGCCAAGGACTATTTCCGTTTGGAGAACAAAGATCGGGACAGTGTTCTGACGACCGCAGTCAAACAGCCTTATTTTGTCCCTGGCAGTATTAAGGCAGATGTGCTTTTCCGAAATATGAAGCGTAACCGCGTATCTCTGGCAATTGTCCTTGACGAATACGGCGGCATGATTGGCATCGTCACATTGAATGACCTGATTGAGCAGCTGGTGGGAACCTTGGAAGATGATGAGGCTGAGTTGACTCCTGCTTCAAGCCCTATTCAAAAAATCAACGATGACACCTGGAAAATTCGCGGGAATGTTGAATTGGCGTCGTTGGAAGAAACGACCGGTGCTTTGATCAAAAACAACGAGCATGACACGATCACAGGCCTTATTTTCCATGTTTTGGGCTATGTGCCGGACGATGGCACATACGACATAGAAATCGATGCCGGCCCATTCCATATCCGGCTCCTGAAGGTTCTGGAGCACCAGGTCTATGAAGCAACGGTCCAGCTTATAGATAGCCCTGCTCCCATTGAAAACAATATTATGAATGGAGCAGGCATTAACGAAAAAACGCACACCTGAAGCAGCAAACCGATCATTGCGTGAATTCAATCAGCCAAGAAACCTGATTGAATAACTATCCCGTCTGTGTAAGCAAGCGGCTTATACAGGCGGGATTTTGCGTCTTAATGCGAAATTAATGCCGGTATCGGGACACTAATGCCCGTTTCACATCTGGTATGCCATAATGATAATAGAAAACTGTTCCCGGAGGTGTCGGCATGGGAAAATTGGAAAAACGATTGTCATCCTCACAAATGATCATTCTCGGCTTTGCCGTTGTCATATTGCTGGGTTCTATGCTGCTGATGCTGCCCGTATCCAGCAAGAGCGGAACATTCAGCCCCTTTCTGGATTGCCTGTTGACATCTACCTCCGCAGTATGCGTTACCGGTCTGGTGGTTTATGACACGGCAGTCCACTGGACCCTGTTCGGCCAGACAGTGATCCTCATATTGATCCAAATCGGCGGCATGGGAGTTATCACCGTGGCGGTAGCCCTTTCACTGGCTGCAGGCAGGAAAATCTCTCTGATGCAGAGAAGTACCATGCAGGATGCCATCTCCGCGCCACAGGTGGGCGGGATTGTCAGCTTTACCGGATTTATTCTGAAGGGAATCATTCTCATCGAACTGCTGGGCGCAGCAGTTATGGCTCCGGTTTTCATTCGGGATTATGGATTTGGAGAAGGTCTCTGGATGGCTGTCTTTCACTCCATTTCAGCGTTCTGCAATGCTGGCTTTGACATTGTAGATGATGGAGTGCTTTTCAATTCTCTGATGGGGTACGCCTCCGATCCTGTGATCAATCTGGCCGTTATGCTATTGATCATCGTTGGCGG
>JAFSCK010000013.1 GCA_017436785.1 Oscillospiraceae bacterium
GAATTGCTTTCGTTGTTCCATTACAGTCTTTGTCTCCCATGACATCTGACCCACCTCTTTGTCTGTCGGATGCCTTTATTGTAGCAAAAACTGTTACCTATGTCTCTTCTCTACCTGTTACCTATGTTACTACTCTATACAATATATCCCACCCGGGCACGATCGTCCATTGAGCGCTGGATTCCTGCGGCCCAGTCATCGAAACTGCCCGGCGCGGATATATCCGCGCCCTACAGTTTTTTTGCAGGGCGGGGTCATGACCCCGCCCTACGTTTTTGTTTATCAAATGTCATTGCGAGCCAGTGCGCACACTGGCGTGGCAATCCCCATCGAAAATGGGATATGCTCCGCACAATGACAGCGGCATGGAAAAAGCTTACTCTGCCTTCATCCGCTTGTTGGTCACCAGCAGCACCAGCGCACCAACGAACATCAGACCGCCCAGAACATAGAAGATGGTTGTACCCATACCACCAGTGGAGGGCAGAGTTGCACCAGCTTGGTTAACAACAGTAAGCTCAGCAGAATTAGTTTGACCAGTAGTGATTGTGATAGACTTTCTTTCAGTTAAAGGATTGTAGCCATCGGGGGTAACAGTTTCTTCAAAGTAGTAAGTACCGGGCTTAAGACCTCTGATATTTACACCATTGCCGTCACCTGCGTCAATTTCCTCAGTACCAGCTGCGGATACATAATAGCCGGTAGCATCCTTTGCAAGCTTAACTTCATTTCCTGCGGTTAATGCATCATACAGTCTAAACTTCGCGCCAGCTAGTGCATTGGTACCATCAGTCTTTTTCAGTACAACATCATAGGTGCTCAGTTTTACAGTTTTATTCAGAGTTTGAGCGGAATAGTTCATTGTTGCACTATTGGTGTTGTTATCACTATTGATTGTAGCGTTTTCATTGACGGTGCCAGTGTATGTGACTACAACAGGCTTAGTGTTATCCAAAGTTTTTACGTAGTCGGCGGTTAAGGTGAGCGTAAATCCGGTAGTGGTAGAATTGGTCACAGTGTAATTTGCAGGATCTACATCAGTGTTATCATATTTGACAGTGATGGAGGAGGTGTTGAATGTAATACCGGTTGACATAGTATCAGTAATTACGATTTCTTTATCGGTACCAATACCATCGGTAATCTCAATCTGATAATAGATTGTATCGCCAATGTTAGCATCAAGATTAGTGGTTGCATAATTAGTGCCATCGGCAGACTGCTTCTTTTCAATAGAAGGAACGGTATTCTTGTCTGTAATGGAGGCATCAGGTGTAGTGCTGTTAATAGTTACAACAGAACCGACAGAACTGGTAATAAAATAGTAACCATAGTCCAGCCCTTCCTTTTTAGTGGATGCAGAACCAGTCAAAGTATCAACAAGAGTAAGTTTGCTTTCCACGGTCTTTAAGAAAGTAGCAATGGTCTCGCCACTTGTACCAGCTGCTACAGTAACATTATACTTGCCCGCAGTGGTGCTTTCCGCAAAAGTAAAGGGGCTACCAGTAGCGTTTAATGCATCATACAGGTCAGTATTTAAGCTTGTTTTTGTGAAAGTGTAAGAAACATTGTCTCCATTGTAGGTCAAATCAAAAACCTTATAAATTTTGTAAGTCTCACCAGCAATAGCATTAGTAATGGTAATGCTGCCTGTCTCAGCCGCAGCAGCACCAACTGCCAGGCTCAGGGCCAGAGCCATGACGATGACGAGGGATACGAGTTTTTTCATTGTTTAGTTCTCCTTCCAAAAATAAAAATAAATAATGGACTGCGAATGGGGGATTTTCCGGGGGAATGTTTCATACTACGAACTATCCATGCCCCCTTGCCTTTTTTTGATTACATCAAGCCGATGCAGCCACAGTGCAGCCCCCATCAGCCCAAGGCCAAGGATGTAGATCCACCCGACACCCAGAGAGCCCGTACTGGGCAGCTCGTAGCCGGAGGAATTGGTGATGGTCACGGAGCGTTTCAGGTTGTATCCCTCCGCCAGCGCCATCTCGATTTGCTGAGTTCCCACAGAATTTTTGGAAACATGCGTGTTATAACTGGTGTTGTACCCATCCATGGGCGTTTCTGCCACATAGTATACGTTGGGCGTTGCCCCATCCGCATAGGTCAGACCGCTCCAGACCACCGTCCAGTCATCGATGGAGGCGGTGATGCCGTCTGTTTCTGTGGGTGTGTTGGCGGTGCCGTCCAGCGTGACCGTCTGGACCTCCGAAATCCGGTTATCGGCATCCTTCTTGTACAGCGTCAGCGTCACCTCTGCGGGATTCATTCCCTCGGGAAGATCCCACTGCTTCGTGGCTGTAACAGTGACAGTTGCCAGATCGGGTTTGAAGTTCTCTACGGTCAGGGTGTAGACACCGTTGCTGTAGTTGGGATCGCCGCCGTTGACCCGGACTACCCTGACGATGGGCTCATCCAGCTTGACAAAGCCGGCAGGGGTGTTAGCTTCATCAATGACATACAGGAAGGTATCCGTGCCGGAGGTCAGGTGCATGTCCCGGAACAGGGTATAACCGTCGTCATTGGTCGCTTCTGTAGTGCCGATGTACCATGCGGTTCCTTCGGTACCGTTGTAGGTGTAGGGGATGCTGGCCGCAGTGTCGTCAGAAGGCTTCTGGTGGAATTGGAAATCACCGTAGATGTTGAATTTGACACCGCTCATATTGGGATCTTCGCCTGTTCCGGCGGTGGCATTTACCTTATGGATCTGCAGATCGAAGGTATTGGTGTAATCGTTGGTGATGTTCACCGTGTCGGCAGCCTCTCCCTTGACCATGGAGAAGGAGGCCGTGGTATTGTCTTCCGATTTGGTCACGGTCCGGGCAGCGCCGTTGACCGAAGCGGAGACCACGGTATCCAGATAATTCTTATGACTGTAGCCGCTCTCCACGAATTGGTAGGTACTTCCGCAGGTTAGATCAATGGTCCATGTGTAGGCATTGATGGAGCCTGTGATGGCGGTGGCATCCTGCAAGGTCAGCGTCTTCACGACCGTGCCATCACCATCCTTCACCGCAATGGCGTAGTCTTTCAGCTCCCCTATTTCGTTATCGGTAAGCTGGTCGCTGAAATCCTTGTTGACGGTCACGGTGGTATTCTGGGGCGTATTCTGGATCAGATAGACACCGTCCTCCTGAATGCCGCCGTTTTCACTGTCGTAGACCTTTTTTCCGTCAATCGTTACTGTGACTCCACCGGTATCCTCCTTGGCAACGACAACGGTCCATATGGTATCCAAGCTCTGATAGCCGGTGGGAGCCGTGGTTTCCTTCAGGGTGTAGGTGCCGGGCGCCAGATCGGAGAAGTGGGCCGCGCCGTTTTCGTTGGTGGTCTGGGTGATCACGGTATCGCCTAGCGTCAAGGTAAACTCTGCACCGGGCAGTCGGAGCTGACCAATATCGTCTGCTACCTTACTGATGCTGAACATACCGGTTCCGGTCTGGGTATAGAAGTTGGCGAAGATGATACTTTCCACCTGACCGCCCACAAGGGGTTTGTCTGCAAACAGGTCGGTTATGGCATCGGTGTTTTCTGTGGCATCGGTATAGGTGGCATCGGTGTTATACTTATAAACCACAGCACCGTCTGCATAATGAACGGAAACCAGACTGGAACAGTCATAGCCGGTCACATCGTAACCCTCTTCCTCGAAGGTGTAGCGCTGGCCCTGTACGGATTCCAGTGTCCATTTAAAGATGTTGCCTTTAGTCTGACGGCCGTCAAAGGTGTAGACACCGGACTGGGAGTCGGCAGCCTTCAGGGTGGTGTACGCATTCTTCTTGTCAACCTCAGCACCGTCAAGGGTCACTTGGCTGACCAGATGCAGCGGGAAGGTCATCTGCTCAATGGCATCATCGGCCTGATCTGTGGTAAGACCGCTGAAGGTCTTGTAGATCTCCATGGGCTGGGTCTTGGCAACAAGGACACCGTCGATGTGGTAGGCATAGCCATCGGTATCGACCCGTTTCTGCACATACCAGTAGAGCTTATAATTGTCTGGGGTGATTTCGCTCTTATCCAGCTCCGCATTATCCAGAAGGATCGTACCGCTTGTATGATTTCGGATGTAGCTGCTGGCAGCATTTTCCAGCAAGGTCTCATTGTAATGATCGACGGTTTGATAACTGGAAGTACTGGTAGTGGATATATTGATGGCATCCACCACCAGCTGTGTGGCGCTGCTGCTGGGATCATAATAGGGTTTCAACTGCGCTTCAATCAGATCATGGGTTGCCTTTTGAATGTTACCGGTGCCGATATCCTGTGCCGGGGGATTGTAGATGTGGCCGAGGGCAACAATGCCGGTATAATAACCAGAGTCTGTTCGGGTGATCGCCAGATTGTCTTCCTTTTCCAGCATGGTATCGCCATGGTTGACGAAGAACATGACTGCGTTGCTGACCTGCTTCCACTGGCCCACAAGGGTGGTGCCTGCGGGGACAGTTTGCGTGTTTCCATCTGTGTCCACAATGCGGAAGTCACCGTTATCATCTATGGTGATGGCGGCATCCTCTGGGAACAAATGGGTCGTCCCGTTAATGGTTGCCTGCCAGCCAAGGAAGATGTATTCCGCACCGGGGGCCAGATAGTTGTCGGCAGTCAGTGTGCCTGCAGTATACCGGTCCTGATTACAGTCGTTGTAATAATTCACCTCATTGCCACGCTCGGTAAGGGTATTCAACACAAATTTGTCAAACAGATTTCGGCCGTCGACGGTGTGTAAGGTTTGTCCGTCGGTATCTTCTGCAATGTCCTGCGATGTGGAGGTGATAGAGGGATCACTTGCGTCCCATCCCGCATTATTGTGGAACCAAGTTCCGGAGGGGCGGTTCAGGTCGTAATTCAGCAGGTTGTTTTGATAGACAAGCGTTACCGTAACATCTCCGGTTTGCGTATAGTATTGACCGTCATCTGTGCCTTCAACATGTGTAGGGGTATATAAACGGAATTTGTCATTAAAAGGGCCAACACTGGCAACGGAATATGTGTTGTAATTTTTTGTATAGTGCGCCGAGTTGTAAGTATAGCCTTCAATAGTCGGGGCAATATCAGCAAATTTTATTTCGCCTTCGTCTGTACTGGCTAAGGTACGATCCGTTCTCGTGGCATACAAAGAATTGCCAACGCTGTCCACAAGGTTAAAGGTGATCGTGTAGGTATTGTCATAGGTGATGGTGAAGGAAGAATCAATGCTTGTTTTGGAATACAGGCGCAATTTATTTGAATCAGCTATTCCACTGTATGTCCAGAAATTATTTACTGCGGTATCCAGATTGACATAGCCTGTATTTCCGTTGCTGTTTTTTGCGGAAAGCATGATGGTGCCGTCATCACTTGTCAAAACCGTAATAGCCTGAGGTGTATCGGTCGTTTCCACTGTCAGACTGCCTCGGCCATCGGGAGAAGTGCTGCTATAATCTTGGCTAAGAAGTCTGAGATATTGCTTATCTCCAGTTGCACTTGTTGTGGAAATGTGGTATACACCTGCTGTATCCGTTGCTTCAAAGGTCCATAGGGGAATATCGCCTTCTACATAGTTTGCACCATCGATTGTAACAATGGAAATGTCCTTAGCCTGCAAACCGGGAACATTATTTACGGTTGCAGAAGTGGTGGTCAGAGCTTTGTCTGCATAATTGCTGACAATGGCAAAGGATTTGCCTCCCAAATCGGTAGCAGGGATCGTGGTATCAGATGCTGCTGTTTTGCGGTAAAGATAGACTTTACTGCCGCCATCGTTATCTGCACTGTCTATCCAACCGCGGAAGTCTGTATTACCATTAAACACGTTTATATAGTGGGCACTTCCGTTGGGACCATCGTAGCCGATTTCTACCTGACCATTCACTGCACGGAGGGTAAACATGGTGGCACTGCTTTCCTCTGTGGTTAAGGAGACTGCTGCAGAATTATCAGTTGTATCGGCCATTACCAGATACTTTCCGTTGCTGCTCTTTACATAGAAGGTATCACCGGTTGCGGGAATAAATGTCCAAGTAACCTTTCCGGCTAAGGAATCCACTCCGTTAAAAGTACCCTTTGCAAGACCCATATCAGTAGAGTCCGTTGTTTCCATTTCATCAAGCATAATATAATTGGTATTATTGCTGACGATATAGTAATCATTATTTGCAAGTTCAGAAATATTGGTAACGTTAACTCTCTCATACGCGCCCACAACCTCCACCACTGCGAACACCGAGAAGCCTTCCGTCTCGAAGGTCAGCATGGTTTGGGTGTTTTCTTCTCTCAGGGAGAAGGTGGTAAAGGTGGTTGCGGTGCTGTTTAGTTCGGTGGGGCCGTTTTCGGTGAGGTGGAAGACCTTCACCTGACGGTTCTGGAAGATGTCGCCTTCAAAGTAGAGGGTGACGGTGGCGCTGTCGGATACGGGGAGGTATTCGCCGGAGGCATAGAAGCTCAGGTCCAGCAGGGTCAGTTTTTCGATGTTTTCCGCAACTGCTCCGCTGACTTGGGCTGCCATGGCGGCGTAATCTTCCCTATCTTCCGCAATGGGGGTCACGGTCAGCTCCGCACCCTCCGGCAGGGCGGCACGCAGCAGCACCTCCGCAGCAATGCCCGCCTCAGACTGGCCGAAATAGCTTTCCGGCTCCTCTGCGGGCTCCTCCGGCAGGGGCACATAGCCGAGGATGGCAGTCTCGTCCACCTCCACCCAGTCCACCCGGTGGTCCCAGTCACCGGCGATCAGCGTTACCATGCCGGTATCGCTGTCCACGCTGCTGACAATGCCCACATGGTCGGCCTCTTCGTCATAATCCCGGTCCAAGAATACAAGATCACCGGAAACAGGGATATATTCGGCCTTGGGAAGATACAGCCCCTCCTGCGTCAGGGCTTCCAGCCACTGGGCAGTGTCGGAGCCATAGGGGATGCCCTCTACCCCGGCATAGTGGAGGCAGAAGGAAACGAACATGGCATCCCAGCGGCCATAGGGCTGGCCGTACCAAGCACCGTAGCGGGTATAGCCGAAGATGTTTCCGGCTTCGTCATAGCTGAGATTGCGTTTGCTTTCGGCGTAGCCAAGCTGGCACTGGGCGATGGCCAGCAGATTTTCGGACCAGTCCTCCGTCAGTGCCGCGGAGGCGAAGCTCTCCAGCCAGTCGCTTTCCGTTTCCACGTCGGCATTGGGATCGCCGACGGCGGGAAGGGTCTCCCCGGCGGTGGTTTCCGTGGGGGCGGGGTAACAGGATTCTTCATGGACATGCTCTTCGTAGCCGCAGATCAGGTTGGTGACGGTGACCTCCTGGGCTTCGCTGAGGCCGCAGGTCAGTTCAAGCTGATAGCACGCGTCGCTATGGCTGTGGCCCTCGGATTCTGTCAGGCCGCAGACAAGGCCCTGCTCGTAGGAATAGCAGGCGGCGTTGTGACGGTGGCCTTCTTCCGGTAGTTCGCAAATCAGCGTGGGCACGAAGCCGGTACATTCCGCCAGGTGGGTATGGGCCGGGTGTTCTTCCATGCCGCAGATGGCGGTTTTGTTGTAACAGGATTCGTCATGGCTGTGGAGAACCGTTGCCGTTTCGTAGCACTGCTCTGTATGGCTGTGGGCAGTGATGCCGCAGACGGTGCCGGATTCCATGGTGATGGCAGGCAAAATGAGGGCATAGGTGGTGCAGAACACCACGACCATAGCCATGGCCCGCACGATGCGGTGCCAGTTTCTGGTCTTCATACGAGACCGGTACGCCAGATGCAATATCTTAGGTAGATTCATCACTATGCCCTCCTTTCTGTATATTTTTGAAATATTGTGCGGCGCAGCAGCCAAAGGCTTCCCCTTGGGGGGAAGCTGTCATGGATCTTTGATCCATGACTGATGAGGGGTGCAGCACCGGCATGATTTAGGCGAATAGACACATATCGCCCCTCATCCGTCACGGCTTCGCCGTGCCACCTTCCCCCGAGGGGGAAGGCTTTTTATTTGATCTCTCCGAAGTCCTTTAGGGGCCACAGGCACAGCACCAGACGGCCCACCACCTGATCCTGTGTGATGCAGCCCACGGCGGTATTGCGGGAATCGATGGAGGTGCTGCGGTGGTCGCCCATAACGAAGACCCGCTCCTCCGGCACCTGATAGGGCAGCTCAATGTCGCACTCTCCGAAGGCCCTGTCGGTGACATAGGGCTCCGCCAGCTTTTCACCGTTGCGGTAGACGTTGCCGTCGGTGTCGATGTTGATCCAGTCGCCGCTCTGGCCGATGACCCGTTTTACCAGAATTTTATTATTATAATAGAAGGCCACGATCTGCCCCGGCTCCAGCTTGCCGGTTTTTAAGGACAGGACGATCTGTCCATCCTCCAGTGTGGGTACCATGGAGCTGCCGTAAATTTCCAGCACCGGCAGCCACAGCGTCGCCACCAGCACCGCGCAGGCCGCCACGGTGATGAGGGCATAGATGGTGCTTTTCAGGGTGCGTTTATAGCGGAGCTTGTAGCGCTCCCGCTTCAGCTCCCGTTCCAGCTCCGGGATCTCCGGGATTTGGGTGGGTGTTTTCTTTCTCATTGCCTTACCTTTCCGGGATCTCCCGGCTTGTCTTCCAGAATTTTCAGCATTTCCTGCCAGCTTTCATTGTCCAGAAAGGGATCCCGGATCTTTTCCCGGATGGCATCCCAGCAGGCGGCGGCTTCGCTTTCGGCGGTGCGCTGCATTTCCTCGCACCTGCGGCGGGTGTCCTCCTCCATCTGCCGGCAGCGCTTCTGGGTCTCCTCCAGTGTCTGGCGGATGTTCTGCAAATACTGGTCTGCCGCAGCCTGCGCAGTATCAAAAACGTTGTTGAGCTTCAAAGAGGCCTCGGCGATGCTGCCAGCTTCCTCGATCTGGATCCGGCGGCATTCCAGCTGGGTCTGTGCCTGTTCCAGCTCCTCCCGCAGGCGGCTGACTTCCTTTGCCTGCATCAGCAGCATTTCCAGCAGCTGGGGGCGGCTTAATCGCTTAAGTTCCCGATCAGTCACGAACAAGTCCTCCTTGGGTATGCCGGTGGCATTGGGCCAAAGCCGGCAGCATATAACTATACAAGTTATACTATAGCATGCCTGCATTGCATTTGCAAGTGTTCTGTATTACATTTGCAATGCTGATTTTGCGTAAGGATTCTCGTAGAATTTACACAAACCAGTAAGATGCGAGGAACGCCCATGAGTAAATTCAAGATCCCGATCCTGCACCTTCTCCGCCTTCGTCATTGCTCCCGTCCGGGCCGCTTTGGAGGAATTGGAGGAGGCATGATCTTCCGGCAAGAGGACCCAACAGGCGAAGGTAAGTTCTTCTCCACAGGCCGTCAAAAAGTCCCAAAAGGGATTTTTGACGGCTTTTTTGCAGGCTTTTCTGCCTTTCTTAACTGATTCTTTACCCGTTTCCGGTGGAAACATGTTATAATGGGAGTAACTTTGTATAAAGGAACAGCATTATGAAAAAACACAGACATATTCTGGCGGAGGGTGTCTTCACCATCGCCATTTTGCTGGGTGTCTTCTGTGCAAACCTGCTTCTGCAGGCATGGTTTCAGACCTATACCATGACTCCCATGATCTTTGTGCTGGGCGTATTTCTGGTATCTTGGCGGACTCAGGGATATTTTTGGGGCATTGCAGCCAGCCTCATCAGTGTGCTGGCGGTGAACTGGGCCTTTACCTATCCCTACTGGGCCTTTGACCTGATCTCCCCGGAGTGCATTTCCTCCGCAGTGGTCATGCTCATCGTGTCCACCATGACCGGCACCCTCACCACCCGGCTGAAAAAGCAGGAAAAACTGAAGGCCGAAGCCGAAACAGAACGGATGCGGGGCAACCTTTTGCGGGCAGTCTCCCATGACCTGCGGACCCCCCTGACTTCTATTTACGGAGCCTGCTCCGTGATGCTGGAAAACTATGACCAGCTGACCGCCCAAAAGCACCGGCGGATGCTGCAGGATGTATGCGCCGATGCCCAATGGCTGACCCGGATGGTGGAAAACCTACTGTCTGTCACCCGGGTGGATGCAGACAAGGTCCGCCTGACCAAGCAGCCTACGGTGCTGGAGGAGCTGATCGATGCTCTGCTGATCAAATTTCGGAAGCATTACCCCCAGCAGCAGGTCATTGTTACCCTGCCGGAGGAATTTGCTGTCATCCCCATGGATGGTATCCTCATTGAACAGGTGCTGATGAACCTTCTGGAAAATGCGGTGTTCCATGCCCACGGCATGACCCATCTGTGGCTCCGGGTGGAGCTGAAGGGCGGTAAGGCCCGCTTTACGGTGGAGGATGACGGCTGCGGCATCCCTCCCGAGAAGCTGGACCGGCTCTTCACCGGGCTGCTGGAAAGCGAGACCCCTACCGACAGCAGCCGCAGCTCCATGGGCATCGGCCTGTCTGTGTGCCGAACCATCGTCAAAGCCCACGGCAGCGATATTCACGCCCAGAACCGTCCCGGCGGCGGTGCGGTGTTCCGCTTTAATCTGGATATAGAGGAGGATCACAATGTCAAACAATAAATATAAGGTGCTGATCGTAGAGGATGACCGCAATATCTCCAATTTCATCCAGACCGTTCTGGAGGCCAACGGCTATCAGGCCCTCAGCGCCGAGCGGTGCCAGCAGGGCCTGCTGGTCTTCGCCTCCCACATCCCGGATCTGGTGGTTCTGGACCTAGGCTTGCCGGATATGGACGGCGAGGATTTTATCCGCATGGTCCGCGCTGGCAGCACTGTGCCCATCATCGTCCTGTCTGCCCGCAGCGAGGAACGGGATAAGGTAACAGCGCTGGACTTGGGCGCCAACGATTATATTACCAAGCCCTTCGGCACTGCTGAGCTGATGGCCCGGGTCCGGGCCGCTCTGCGCAGCAGCCGGCATCCATCCCCGGTGGCTGCCCCCAGCAGCACCTTTGCCCTGAAGGATCTGCTCATCGACTACGACCGCCGTCAGGTCAGTGTGGGCGGCAATCTGATCCACCTGACCCAGACGGAATACAACATTCTGGCTTTTCTCAGCCAGCACATCGGCAAGGTCATGACCTATTCTGCCATTATCCGCTCGGTCTGGGGCAGCATGGATGACGGCAGCATCAAAAAGCTGCAGGTCAACATGGCCAACATCCGCAAGAAGCTGGGCTGCCGTCCCGGAGATAACCGCTACGTCATCAACGAGCTGGGTGTCGGCTACCGGATGCTGGAGGAATAACATCTACAGGGCACGGCTCTCCGTGCCCTTAGCATGTCGATAAACCATGTCATTCCGAGCCAGTGCGCACACTGGCGTGGGAATCTCCTGGATTTCCGAACATTTATCAGTAATAATTGCCAGATTATTCTTCCATTTGGGAGATTGCCACACCAGTCTGAGGACTGGTTCGCAATGGCATCTAAATTTTAGGATTTTTTTACAGACTGAGGGCACGGCTCTCCGTGCCCTATATTTTTGCCATATCTTAACTGATGCCTGCATATCTTTACCCAATCTTATCCGCGCTTTTCTTATAATGGGTTCGGTTAATATTAAATATCGGAAAGGAAGTTTGATTTCAGTTATGTTACCTGCAATTATCCTCTTCGCAGTGACCTACGTGCTGATGATCGCATTCGGCAAGTACCGTCCCTACATCGCCCTGACCTCCGGTGCCATTTTCATCATTTCCGGCATGCTGCCCATGGACCAGATTATTGGCGCTCTGGACTTTAACGTTCTGCTGATGATCGGCGGCACCATGGGTCTGGTGCAGCTGTTCATCGACAGCCACATGCCCGAGAGAATGGCTGACATGATCATGGAGAAGGTCCCCAACGTCCAGTGGGCTGCCGTCTGCCTCAGCCTTTTCGCCGGTGTCATCTCCGCCTTTGTGGACAACGTTGCCACCGTTCTGATGGTCGCTCCCGTTGCCATCGAGATCTGCAAGAAGCTGAAGACCAACCCCATCCCCTTCATCATCTCCATCGCCGTTTCCTCCAACCTGCAGGGTGCTGCCACGCTGGTGGGCGACACCACCGCCATCATGCTGGGTTCCGCGCTGGACATGACCTTCATGGACTTCTTCTTCTACAACGGTAAGCCCGGTATGTTCTTCATGGTGGAGCTGGGCGCCCTCCTGTCCGCCTGCATCGTCTACTTCGTTTTCCGCAAGGAGAAGGGCTCCATCCCCAGAACCGGCAGAATGACCGAGGTCACGGATTATGTTCCTACTTACCTGCTGTTCGGCGCCATCGGTCTGCTGATCGTGGCTTCCTTCCTGCCCTTCGACATGCCCGCTGAGACCAACGGTCTGATCTGCACCGCACTGCTGATCATCGGCCTGATCTACAACTACATTAAGAACAAGAACATGGAAGCCATCATGGGCCCCCTGAAGGCCATCGATCTGGAAACTCTGGGTCTGCTGGTTGGCCTGTTCCTGATGATCGGCGGCATCTCCAACATGGGTGTCATCGACGCTCTGGCACAGGGGCTTGCCAAGCTGGGCGCCGGCAACCCCTTCCTGATGTACACCATCATCGTCTGGGCTTCCGTGCTGATCTCTGCCTTCATCGATAACATCCCCTATGTGGCTACCATGATCCCCGTTATCGCCGGTATCGCCATGGAGATGGGCATCGACTCCACTGCCCTGTACTTTGGCCTGCTGTCCGGCGCAACTCTGGGCGGCAACTGCACCCCCATCGGCGCATCCGCCAACATCGCCGGTATCGGCATCCTGCGCAAGGAAGGCCACGATGTAAAGAACTCCGACTTCTTCAAGATCGGCATTCCCTTCACCCTGTCTGCCATCGTGCCCGCCTATATTCTGGTCTGGGTCCTGTTCGGCGTATAAGCCGGCAATGGCGCTGTAGTCTCATATCCCCAAGCGGCGAGGAATCTTCCTCGCCGCTTTTCAATCTTGCGCATTTTTCTTCTATGTGATATCATCACGGTAATGCCCTGCAAAATATGCTATCCTGATATTACTAAAAAAAGGAGGCGTATCTTATGGCAAACTACAAACAGTATCTGTACACCAAGGGCACCGCTCTGGACGGCGAGTTTTCCGCCGCACCGGCCTTCGGCAAGATCCGTCCCGGCAAGCACCACCTGTTCTGGAAGTCGGGACTGCGGTGGTATGGCATTCCCCTGACAGACCTCCAGCGGATCTACCGCCGGGTGGAACCGGTTTTCGGCAAGCTGTGCTGCGGCGGCAGAAGCTTTATCATCGAGTGGTTGGTGCTGGTGCTCCATGATGGCAGCGAGCTGGCGCTCCACATCGGGGACGATGTGCAGAAGCAGGCAGAGGCCCTGCTGCAGCATCTGAAAGACGTTCATCCCCAGATTCAATACGGAAAGGTTTATGACTGATGTTTCGAGAACTTGCTAGAAAAAAGCAGCAGCTTTCTCAGGAGGAAAGCATTGCCCTGCTGCGCTCCGCTCCCCGGGGGGTCCTGTCTCTGATCGGTGACGGCGGCTATCCCTACGGTCTGCCCATTGACCACTGGTATCACGACGAGGACGGCTGCCTGTATTTCCACAGCGGGCCCGTCGGACACAAGGTCGATGCCCTGCGGGCCTGCCCCAAGGCTTCCTTCTGCGTCATGGACGAGGGCTGCCGCAAGGACGGCGATTGGGCCCTGCATATCCGCAGCGTCATCGTCTTCGGCAAGGTGGAATTTGTGCAGGACCACGCCGCCGCCATCGAGCTGACCCGGCAGCTGAGCCGCAAGTACACCTCTGACGAGGCCTACATTCAGGAGGAGATTGATAAATACGGCCACGAGGTGCTGGTATTTAAGCTGATCCCGGAGCATATCACCGGAAAAATCACCAAGGAGTCTTAACATGGAACAGAAATTCGCCGCCGCGTGGGCCGCAGCCCGGGAAAAGGCTGCCGCCCTCGGCATTAAAATGCGTCCCGTTGCCGATGCCGATGCCCTGAAGACCGCCCAGCGGACCCTTTCCGGCCGCCGCCTCAGCGACGGCTTCAACCAGCTTTTGTCCTGCGGCCATCTGGAGCTGACGCTGGAAGCACTGGTGGTGGACAAGCGCTTTACCCAGCTGTTCACCGACGAAGAAGCCAACGAAGCACTGAACCGGCTGCTGGAAGTGGGGTACACCTTCCGCTGACCTGTTGCTTACGAGACACTGTAGGGGGGCGTCCGGGAGGCCGCCCCCTACATTCTATTTTGACAACACCAATTATCACGTTTACCACATTCCCAATGATATGGGGCGGATGGATACATCCGCCCCATATTCTTTGTAAACAATTTACAAAAAATTTAAGTTTCCTTTGATTTCATATATTACAATGTACCCTGTAACAAACTGGTAAGGAGCAACAGCTATGAGTGAACAGCAACAGCGGGGCGAAGAATTATTTGAGGCCCTCAGTAAGAACAAGAAGCTGCGTCGGCGCAGGCTGATCCGCAACGTCGTCATTGCCATCACGGTGGTCGCTGTGATCTTGGTGGCGGTGGTGGGCATGCTGCGGCGGAACGTGGAGCAGCGGTTCGCGGCATCTGCGGCAGAGGTTCAGGCCTATAGCGTCACCACTGGCACCATCCACACCACCGTCTCCGGCACCGGCGTGCTGGCGGAAGAGGACTTAGAAGCCCTCACCGTTCCCGACGGGGTAGAGGTTCTGGAAGTGACCGTAGAGACCGGCGATGCCGTGAAGCAGGGCGACCTGCTGGCAACTGTGGATATGGCCACGGTCATGACCGCACTGGCCGACCTGCAAGAGCAGATGGAGGAGCTGGACGACAGCATTAACGATGCCAAGGGCGAAACCGTCAGCGCCACCATCAAGGCCGGTATCTCCGGCCGGGTAAAGCGGATCTTTGCAGAAAAGGACATGGATGTGTCCTCCTGCATGGCAGAGCATGGGGCTTTGGCTGTGCTGTCTCTGGATGGGTACATGGCTGCCGATCTGGAAACCAAGCTGCTGCATAAGGGGGATGCCGTCACCGTCATCCGGGCGGACGGCAAAACGGTGAAGGGCACCGTAGAATCCGCCGCCGGAGGCCGGGCCACTGTGCTGGTCACGGATAACGGCCCCCAATTTGATGAGGAAGTCACCGTTACGCTGGAGGATGGCACCGAAGTGGGCAAGGCAAAGCTCTACATCCACAATCCTCTGGCTGTCACCGGCTATGCCGGCACCATCCGCAGTGTCAACACCCGGGAAAATGCCAGCGTCAGCGCCTATTCCGGGCTGTTCTCTCTGAAGGATACCAGCTTCAGTGCCAATTACGACACCCTGCTGCGCCAGCGTGCCGAGCTGGAGGAGACCCTGCTGGAGCTGCTGACCCTCTACCGGGACGGTGCGCTGCTTGCTCCCATGGACGGCGTGGTCAGCAGTGTGGAATTTGGCGAGGATAACAGCAGCACTGCCACGACCGCCACTGCCACCAGCTCTTATTCTGCCTACGCTACCTATTACGGCGGCAGCACTGCCACAGCCGCAGCCGCAACGGCTTCCGCCGCGCCCGTGGACGGCACCGCCGTGCTGACGCTGTACCCCGACCTTGCCATGTCCATCACCATCTCCATCGATGAGACGGACATTCTGGCGCTGGATGAGGGGCAGGAGGCAGAGGTGGAGGTCAGCTCCGTAAGCGACGACCTGTTCCCCGGCATCGTCACCGCCATCAGCAAGGTTGCCGACACCTCCACCGGTGTGACACTGTATTCTGCTGAGGTGACGCTGGATAAGGCAGACGGTATGCTCTCCGGCATGACCGCCTCCGTTGACGTGAAGATCGAGGGTGTGGAAAACGCCATGATCGTTCCCGTGGAGGCCCTGCACCAGACCCGGAACACCACCTTCGTCTACACCGCCTACGACCCGGAAACCAAGCAGTACGGCGGCATGAAGGAAGTCACCACCGGTATGCAGAATGACGATCATGCCGAGATCCTCTCCGGTCTGGAGATCGGAGATACGGTCTATTATACCGAGCAGGAGAATTTCTTCGCAGCCATCGCCTCTATGATGGGCATGGGCGGCAACATGGGCGGCGGACAGCGGGGCGGCCCCATGCCCGGCAGAAATATGGGAGGCTGACCATGATCCAGCTGAAAGACGTTTGTAAATTCTATCAGGTGGGCGATGACCGGGTCCGTGCGCTGGACCATGCATCCCTGCACATCAAGCCCCACGAATTTGTCAGCATCATCGGCCCCTCCGGCTCCGGTAAGTCCACCATGATGAACATTATCGGCTGCTTGGATGTGGCAGATGCCGGCGAGTATCTGCTGGACGGCCTGCCCATCGAAAGCTACAGTGAAAACGAGCTGGCCAAGATCCGCAACCGGAAGATCGGCTTCGTGTTCCAGCAGTTCAACCTGATCCCCAAGCTCACCGCAGAGGAAAATGTGGAGCTGCCTCTGATCTATCAGAAGGTCCCCCGGGCCGAGCGGCAGAAACGGGTAAAGGCAGCGCTGGAAAAGGTGAATCTGTATGCCCGGGCCAAGCATCTGCCTACGGAGCTGTCCGGCGGACAGCAGCAGAGAGTGGCCATCGCCCGGGCCATCGTCACGGATCCCAAGCTGATCCTTGCCGACGAGCCTACCGGCGCACTGGACTCCAAAACCAGTCAGGAGATCATCGATATTTTCCATGACCTCCATGCACAGGGAAATACCATCGTCCTGATCACCCACGACAATGATGTGGCGAAGCAGGCAGAGCGCTCCATCCACATCCTGGATGGACAGATCTCGGAGGTGAAGCTGTAATGCAGTCTTTCGTTATGGCGCTGCGGTCCATCGGCAGCAGCAAAATGCGCTCCGTGCTGACCATGCTGGGCATCATCATCGGCGTTATGGCGCTGGTGGTGCTGGTAAGTCTGGTCAACGGCGCTACCACCTCCGTTACAGACAAGGTAGCTTCTCTGGGAAGCTCCATGGTCACGGTCCGGGTCTCCGATGACAAGGGAAAGCCCATTTCCATCGATGATCTGAACCACTGGATGGAAACCGAACCGGGCCTCGGTGAGCTGGCGGCTTACCAGACCGGCTCCGCTGTGGGCAAGCACGGCAGCAACTATGGCTCCGTCACCGTTTACGGAACCACCCCCTCCTATTATAATGTACAGGGCCTGCAGCTGGCCCTTGGCCGATGGCTGAAGGCTGCGGATATCCGCAACAGCAGCTATGTGTGCATCCTCAGCCACAATACCGCGGAGGAGCTGATGGGCTATGTGGACTGCGTGGGCCAGAGCCTGACTCTGAGCGGTGTGGAATTTACCGTGGTAGGCGTTCTGGAGGAGGACGAGGATTCCCTGACCTCCATGCTTACCGCCGGTTCCCTCATGGCCTACATCCCCTACCCCTCTCTGGTGCGGCTGTCCACCACCGTCTCTCCCCAGATCAGCACCTTTTACATCAGCGCTCCCGCCGGCGGCAGCGTGGAGCAGTCGGAGCAGACCATTGAGAAGCTTCTGATGGAACGCTTTGACGAGGATGAGGATGCCTTCACCATCTCCACCTCCAATTTCATTGAGGAAGCCATGAACGACATTACCTCCATCCTGTCCGTGCTTTTGGGCGGCATCGCAGCCATCTCTCTGGTGGTAGGCGGCATCGGCATCATGAACATCATGATGGTCACTGTCACCGAGCGTACCCGGGAGATCGGTATCCGCAAAGCCATCGGCGCCAGCCGCGGCACCATCCTGACCCAGTTCCTCATGGAGGCCGTGGTGCTGTGCATGCTGGGCTGCGGATTGGGCATTTTCCTGAGCTGGGCCATTTTGCAGGTGGTCTCCACCGTGGTGGCCAGCACCGGCATCGTCTTTACGCTGGACGGCAGTGTGGTATTGGTAGCGGTGGTGTTCTGCTTCATCATCGGCCTGATCTTCGGCCTGTATCCCGCCAATAAGGCAGCGAAGATGAAGCCCATCGACGCCCTGCACTACGGAGGTTGATCCAATGGAGAAAGCAAAGAAGAAACGCATCAAGAAAGTTATCAGCTGGATTTCCATGGCTCTGGTGGTGGCACTGCTGGCAGCCATGCCCCTCATCGCCCAGCAGGAGGCAGAGGCCGACGGTCCTGTGGCCTCCATCCTCTCCGGCAGTGTACAGATGGGCAGCCTGACAGCCTCCCTCCGGGGCGGCGGCACCCTGACCGCCCAAAAGGGCGAGACGGTGGAACTGCCCGATGGGGTAAAGATTACCGAATTACTGGTAAAAAACGGAGAATCCGTCACCGAAGGCCAGCCCCTTGCCACAGTTGACAAGGTCAGCGTTATGACCGCCATCGTGCAGGTGCAGGATACTCTGTCTGCATTGCAGAAGGACATGGCGGACGTTCGGAAGCAGACCGTCAGCAGCACCATCTCCGCCACGGCCGGCGGCCGGGTTAAGGCGGTATATGCCAAGGCCGGGGACAGCGTGCAGGACATCATGCTGAAGCACGGCGCACTGGCGATTTTATCTCTGGACGGCCTCATGGCAGTGGAGCTGGACACTGCAGCACCGCTTGCCACCGGCGACAGCGTAAAGCTGGCATTTTCTGACGGTGAGACAGTTGCCGGTCGGGTGGAGAGCAATCTGGACGGCCATCTGGTGGTAACACTGGAGGACGAGGGCTACGCCATCGGCGAGTCTGTCACCGTGACCACTGAGGATGGACAGATGCTGGGCATTGCCCCGCTCTATGTCCACAATGCATGGAAGGCCACTGCCGTTTCCGGCACCGTTTCCGCCGTTCGAGCCGTGGAGGAGCGCACCGTCTATGCCGGCGGCGCCCTGTTCACTCTGAAGGATACGGAGTTCCCCGCCCAGCTGGAAGCCCTGTCCGGCCAGCACCGGGACTATGAAGCGCTGATGCAGCGGCTTTTCCAGATGTACGAAAGCGGCACCCTCAATGCCCCCTGCGACGGACAGGTGTCCGGCGTAGATAAGGACAGCCCCCATCTGCTCAGCGGCGAAGAAACTCCATGGGAGGCTCGGCCTCTGGCCGCTTCTGAAAACACCGGCTGGACCGTGATGCTCCTCAGCGCCGAAGAGACGGCACCCACGGAGCCTGAGGAGGAGACCGGCACCTACACCGGCTTCCCCGGCAAAGTCACCCACATCGGCAGCACTGAGATCATCACCATCATGAGTGAGGTTGGCGGCACCGTTACCAAGGACGAGGAAGGTAAGTGGGATTTCGCCCAGATCGATCTGAATCCGGAGCACATGCTCCACAGCGGACTGGCCTTCACCGTGGAAAACGCCGCGGCCTTCTCCATCGGCGACATCATCGTGGTGATCTATGATGAAAACGGCGATTACACCGTAGAGGTCGCCCAGAAGGCCCAGCCGGAGATCCCCAGTATTCCCGGCTTCCCCGGCGGCATGGGCGGTATGGGCAGTATCGACATCAGCGGTATGCTGGGCGGCCTCATGGGCGGCTTCAGCGGCTTCGGCGGTTCTGCCGCAGCAGCCCAGCAGACAGAGCAGACCCTGTTCCCGCTGGAGGGCAATGTGCTTCTGACCGTTACCCCACAGGACACCATGTCCATGACCATCACCTTGGATGAGCAGGACATCGCCAGTGTCAGCGTGGGACAGACCGCTGAGGTCAAGGTGGAAGCCCTTCGGGGTCAGGTCTTCGAGGCTCAGGTCACAAGCGTTTCCGCCAAGGGCACCAACGGCGGCGGCAGCAGTAAGTTCACCGTGACGCTGGAGCTTCCCAAGTCCGCCGACATGCTGGACGGCATGAGCGCCGCAGCCTCCATCCCCCTGTACAGCAGGCTGGATGTGCTGACCATCCCCGTGGAAGCCCTGACAGAAACCGGTGCAAAGACTGTGGTATACACCGCATTGGATGCGGAAACCGGCGACCCCACCACCCCGGTGGAGGTAAGCATCGGCATGTCCGACGGTCTTCACTCCGAGATCCTCTCCGGCTTGAAGCTGGGAGATGCCTTCTACTACAGCTACTACGATACCCTAGAGCTGGATACCAGTGCAGAGGAAGCACGGTATAGCTTCGGATAATGTAATACGGGGGAAGGCAATGCCTTCCCCCGTAAGTTTGTGTGAATCGTAATCTATCGTGCTGTGGCAAACAACGCATGTCATTGCGAGCCAGTGCGCACACTGGCGTGGCAATCCCCCGCAAGTTTCCGGATTGTATCATTTTACGGTCCTGCGCGGACCTTTGGAGGGGATTGCCACGTCGGGCTTCGCCCTCCTCGCAATGACATCTATCTTTCGATAAATGCCCATTTATCGTCACAACGGAACAGGCCGCCCGATTTGGGCGGCCTGTTTTCTTATTTCCTTACTTTTCCAGAATGACGGCGCAGCTGTCTGCGTCCAGCGCTGCCTTGATGTGTGCGGCAGCATCGGCAGGGGTCAGCTTCACCTGCTCGCCGCTGCGCATATTCTTGACAGAGCACATGCCCTCGGCGATCTCGTCCTCGCCCAGCAGCACGGCGAAGGGAACGTCCAGCTTGTTGGCATAGGCCATCTTCTGCTTGAATTTCTTCTGCTCACCATAGAGCTGGACCCGCAGGCCAGAGGAGCGGAGGGTCTCTGCCAGTGCAATGGCGGGAGCCACATCGGCAGTCATAGGCAGCACCAGCGCGTCAGCGGGGGCGCTGGGCAGCTCGGGATTCAGCAGGCCCTGCTCATCCAGAACGTAGAACAGGCGGGTCAGGCCGATGGAAATGCCCACGCCGGGCAGAGCCTTATCGATGTAATAGCCTGCCAGATTGTCGTACCGGCCGCCGGAGCAGACGGAGCCGATCTCGGGGTGGTCCAGCAATGTGGTCTCGTAGACAGTGCCGGTGTAGTAGTCTAAGCCTCTTGCAATGGTCAGGTCCACGGCGAAATTGCTTTCGGGCACGCCGAAGGCAGCCAGATTGCTGCACACGGCCTTCAGCTCGCCAAGGCCCTGATCGAACATCTCGTTGCGGCCCACATAGCCCTCCAGTGCGGACAGGACTTCTGCATTGGAGCCGGTGATGGCGATGAACTTCAGGATCTCATCGGCCTGTTCTTCGGAAAGGCCGCAGTCCTCCAGCAGAATCACCTTGACCTTATTTGCGCCGATCTTATCCAGCTTGTCCACGGTGCGCATGATGTCGCCGGACTTTTCGGAAAGGCCCAGCATGGCATAGAAGCCGTTGAGGACCTTGCGGTTGTTCACCCGGATCTGGAAACGGCTGAGACCGAAGCCGCGGAATACCTTATAAATAATGGCAGGGATCTCTGCCTCATTCAGAATGTCCAGCTTGCCGTCGCCGATGATGTCGATATCGGCCTGATAGAACTCCCGGAAGCGGCCCCGCTGGGCACGCTCGCCCCGGTAGACCTTGCTGATCTGGAAGCGGCGGAAGGGGAAGGCCAGCTCATTGTAGTGCAGGGCAACGTACTTGGCCAGCGGCACCGTCAGGTCAAAGCGCAGGGCAAGGTCGCTGTCGCCCTTCTGGAACCGGTAGATCTGCTTTTCCGTCTCACCGCCGCCCTTGGCCAGCAAAATCTGGGCATCCTCGATGACGGGGGTATCCAGAGGGGCAAAGCCGTAGGAGGCATAGGTGGTGCGCAGAATTTCGGTCATTTTCTCAAAACGGATCTGCTTGGCAGGCAGCAGCTCCATAAAACCGGACAAGGTCCGGGGCTTGATGATTTCCATAGTTTGATTTTTCCTTTCTATAAAAAACAACGAATGTCATTGCGAGGAGGGCAAAGCCCGACGTGGCAATCCCCTTAGGTTTCCGGGCTGTCCGGGAGATTGCCACGCCAGTGTGCGCACTGGCTCGCAATGACATAAAATCTTCGGGTTGGTAAATGTTTAGAATCTGGACTTGCTCCGCAGCATCTCTCTCCAATCCAGATCGCCCCGCTGCAGGCCCATGATGAGCATTTCGGCGGAGGCCAGATTGGTGGCGATGGGCACATTGTGCTTGTCGCAATGGCGGATGGTCTCGATCATCTGGCTGTCGTCCCAGGGCTCGGTGGTATTGGGGTCGGTAAACAGCAGCACCAGATCGATCTCATTGTAGGCAATGCGGGCGTTGATCTGCTGGTGGCCGCCCTGCTTGTGGGAAAGCAGCAGGGTGATGGGCAGGCCGGTATTGTCCGCGATCAAACGGCCGGTGGTGGCAGTTGCGAACAGGTTATGCTTCATCAGGACACTCTTGTAGGCAGTGCAGAACTGAACCATCAGTTCCTTCTTCTTGTCGTGTGCCAAAAATGCGATATTCACAGCAGTCACTCCTTGAATTTATATGTAAAGGGTATTGTTTCTGTTATCAACGCAGGGTAATGGGCTCGTGGAAGCCCTGTATGCGCTTGGCAATTTTGCGGTAGGCTTTGGCTGCGGGGCAGCGCTTGGCATATTTCAGCAGGGGTTTTCCGAAGGAGGCCGCCAGCGTCACGTTGGCATCCTCCAGCACGATGCCCCAAAGAGGCAGTCCCGCGGAATCCATCACATCGTCAATGGTGATCTGGACGGTGCTCAACAGGTCCCGGTCCACCCGGTTCACCACCAGCCGCACATCCTGCTTGCCCATCAGCTCCAGCAGCTCGCCTACCCGGGCCGCATCCCGGATGGCCGCCGGGCCGGACCCGGTCACCAGCAAAAACCGCTCCGCCGGTGCCGCCACCAGCCGGAAGCCGGCATCCACACCCGCAGGGGCATCCAGCAGCACATAGTCAAAGTGCTGCTTCGCCTGCTGCAGCAGGGCAGAAAACGCTCTGGCATCGATCTTTTCCGCCTCCCGGTTCATGGGCGCGGTGAGAAATTGCAGCTGGGGAAACAGAGGATGCACCGCCGCCTGCTCCAGAGGGTAGCCACCCTCCGCCACATCCAGAAAGGACAGGGCGCTGCAGTCGGCAAGACCCAGAGAAATATCCAGATTCCGCAGACCGATATCACAGTCGATGCACAAAACCCGCTTTCCTTCCTCTGCCAGCGCGGTGGCGATGCCTGCACAGACGGAGGTTTTTCCCGTTCCGCCCTTGCCGGACAGGACCGCGAAGATCTCGCCCAAACGCCATCGCCTCCAATAACCACAGTTTGGTATCATTATAAAGCCAATTCGCACAAAAATCAAGAGGAAATCAAGGGTTTTTCAAATGTTTTTCATCAGATTGACCAAAAATAATGTAGGGCGGGGATATATCCCCGCCGGGCACCATCGAAAACTGAGCGTCCTGTCCAGCCGTGCAAAGATCCGTAACTGCCCGGCGCGGATTTATCCGCGCCCTACAAAAAATCATACGATCTGTCAAAATATGCAATCCCCTGCAAAAAAAGGGTTGCGCCTTTGGATAAAGTGATATATAATTATTTTGTAAAAATACGGGCGCAGACCCGATAATTGGAGGACTGATATCCTATGTTCAATGCAATGATCGAAACTCTGAAGGCTAATCCCCGTTCCATCGTTTTCACCGAGGGTCACGATGCCCGTATTCTGGAAGCTACCGCCCGTCTGAAGGCTGACGGCTTCCTGAAGGTCATTCTGGTCGGCAATGTCGATGAGGTCAAGGCCAACGCTGCCAAGGGCGGCTTCGACATCGAAGGCGTTGAGATCCTGGATCCCGCTACCTACGAGGGCATGGATGCCATGGTCGAGAAGATGGTGGAGCTGCGCAAGGGCAAGATGTCCGCTGAGGACTGCCGCAAGGCTCTCAGCAAGGGCAACTACTTCGGCACCATGCTGGTGAAGATGGGCTATGCTGACTCCCTGCTGGGCGGCGCTACCTACTCCACCGCTGATACCGTCCGTCCCGCTCTGCAGATCGTCAAGACCAAGAAGGGCTCCCATCTGGTGTCCTCCTGCTTCATCATGGTCCGCGGCGAAGAGAAGCTGGCTATGGGCGACTGCGCCATCAATCTGGGCTACGAAGACTCCGTCGACAAGGACGGCAACGTGACCCTGTCCGCTGCTCAGAAGCTGGCTGAGGTTGCCATCGAGACTGCCAACACCGCTAAGGTCTTCGGCATCGATCCCAAGGTCGCTATGCTGAGCTTCTCCACCAACGGCTCCGGCAAGGGCGGCACCGTTAAGCTGTCCCACGACGCCACTGCTGTTGCCAAGGAAATGGCTCCCGATCTGGCCATCGACGGCGAGATGCAGTTCGACGCAGCCGTTGCTCCCGAGGTCGGCCAGCTGAAGTTCCCCGGCTCCCCCGTGGCAGGCTACGCCAACACCTTCATCTTCCCCACCATCGAGGCTGGCAACATCGGCTACAAGATCGCACAGCGTCTGGGCGGCTACGAAGCTCTGGGCCCCATCCTGCAGGGTCTGGCAGCTCCCATCAACGACCTGTCCCGCGGCTGCAACGCCGAGGAAGTCTACAAGATGGCTATCATCACCGCTGCAATGGTTTAAGTCGGCAGGGCCGACAGCCAATGCGCACGCCGGCTGGTCAAAGGTCGTTTCTTCCCTGACCCGCCCGGTATCGTTACATCTTCATAAACGAACCCCCGCCCTACGGCGGGGGGTTCAGCGTGTCGGGAAATCATGTCATTGCGAGCCAGTGCGCACACTGGCGTGGCAATCCCCTGAATTTTCAGACATTTTCTTTTAGAAATCAGAAGATTTTTTACTTCTTTTTAGGGGATTGCCACGTCGGCCCTTTGGGCCTCCTCGCAATGACATTTCATTTTTCATTTTCCATGTATCTTTACGGCAGCCGCCCGATAAGGGAACTGCCGTTTTCTTTCAGCCATTTGCGGTGGGTTTTGTAATCCGGGCAGATGCGTTCCACCTCGGCCCAGAAGGCGGGGGAATGGTTCAGCTCCTTTCGGTGGCACAGCTCGTGGACCACCACATAGTCCTGCACCGCCTCCGGGCAGAGCAGGAGCAGGCAGTTGAAATTCAGATTCCCCTTGGCGGAACAGCTGCCCCAGCGGGTGTGCTGGCTGCGGATGGTGATGCGGCCATAGCTTACCCCTACCAGCGGGGCAAAATAGCGGACCCGCTCCGGGAGGAGCTTTGCCGCCTGTTCTGCCATCTGCCGCAGCTCTGCTTCCGTAAGGACGGGCTGCGTTTCTCTGGCTTCGATCTTCGCAAGGTGCTTTTCCAGCCACGCCCGCTTGCTTTCCACGAATTTTTCGATCTCCCGGACGGGATACCGCTTGGGGCACCGGACAATGACCTCTCCCACCGGGGTGATCTGCAGGGAGAGGGTCTTCCGCGTCGAGCGGATGATTTGATAGGAAATGTCCATCAGATGAGTACTCCGTTGCAGTGGTCGATCTCATGCTGGATAATCTGGGCCGTCCAGCCGGTGAAGGTTTTGATCCGTTCCTGCATTTGCAGATTCTGATATTGCACCTTGATCTTCCGATAACGGCGGCACTTCCGGGGCCCGCCCAGCAGGGAAAGGCAGCCCTCCTGGGCTTCATACTCCCCCTCGGCCTTTAAAATTTCCGGGTTCAGCATGGTCATATAGGTGCCCTCGTTGTCAAAGACGATGATCCGCTTGGTCACACCGATCATGTTGGCAGCCATGCCCACGCAGCCATCCTTGTGAAAGGCCAGTGTATCCAGCAGGTCCTGTGCCGTGCTCAGGTCCTCTTTCGTGGCAATTTCCGATTTCCGGGCCAGAAAAATCGGATCGTGCATCAATTCCCGTACCATAGTTCCATACCTCCGCAATTTTTTCTCATTGTAGCACATCTAAATCCAATGTGCAATTTCCAAAATATCTGCACCAGCTGACACTTCCGTGCATATCCTGCATGGAGGTGATTTTTTGGCTATCGTACCCATTGACAAACCCATGACCTCCGCGCTTTCCTCGGAAACCATCGGCAAGCTGCTGGAGCGCTATCCCATGTTCCGCACCGACACCCTGACCACCACCGCCTTTGGCCGCCCCATCGAAGCCCTGAGCCTTGGACAGGGAGAGCGAAAGGTGATCTTCTCCGCCGCTCACCACGCCAACGAGTGGATCACCACCACCGTTTTGCTGAAATTTGCCGAAGAATTGGCAGAGGCAGCAGAAAAAGACGGCAGGCTGTTCGGTGTGAAGGCGGAAACCATCCTGAACGCCGCCACCATTTATCTGGTTCCCATGGTGGACCCCGACGGGGTGGATCTTGTGACCGGGGCCATCCAACCCCGAACCCGGGAATATGAAGCTGCCCGGCAGATCGCCGGGGATTTCCCCGACATTCCCTTCCCCGACGGCTGGAAGGCCAATCTGAAGGGGGTAGACCTGAATCTGCAATACCCTGCCGGCTGGCTGCTGGCCCGGGAGATCAAATTCTCACAGGGCTTCAACCGTCCTGCTCCCCGGGACTATGTGGGCCGTGCCCCTTTAAGTCAGCGGGAATCCAGAGCGCTGGCGGATTTTACCGAGGCCATCGATCCCACGCTGGTCATCGCCCTCCATACACAGGGAAAGGTGATCTACTGGCAGTACCGGGATTATCAGGTCCCCGGCGCCCGGACACTGGCAGAGGAATTTGCCCGCCTCAGCGGCTATGCGCTGGAGGATACCCCCTATGAATCCAGCTTCGCCGGGTACAAGGACTGGTTCATCCAGAACTGGCGGCGTCCCGGCTTCACCATCGAATGCGGTCTGGGCGACAATCCCCTGCCCCTGAGCCAGTTCGACGAGATCTACCGGGATGTCCTCGGTATCCTCGTCACCGCCGCCACAGGCTTGCCGGGCTGATCTCCGGAGCCATTGTAGGGGCGATTCAAGATGTATAGAGTAGTAACATAGGTAACAGGTAGAGAAGAGACATAGGTAACAGTTTTTGCTACAATAAAGGCATCCGACAGACAAAGAGGTGGGTCAGATGTCATGGGAGACAAAGACTGTAAT
>JAFSCK010000095.1 GCA_017436785.1 Oscillospiraceae bacterium
GTACAATAAAGGAAACGGAGGTGTTTTGCATGGAACAGTGGAGAAAAGACGCACGGAAAGAGCCGGTTATAATAGATATCGACACTTTGGTACCCCGAGAGCATCTTCTGAGAAAAATCGAAAAAATCATGGATTATGAGTGGATATACAAACGATTAGAGGGATACTATTGCCATGACAACGGACGGCCTGGAACGGATCCTGTGGTACTGATAAAGATGGTTCTCATCCAGCATCTGTTCGGTATACCGTCTCTGCGACAAACATATCGGGAAATCCAGGTCAATCTGGCATACCGCTGGTTTCTGGGATATGGGTTGCTGGATGAGATCCCTCATTTTGCAACAGTCAGCTACGCATTCTGCAAGCGGTTCCCAGAAGAACTGACCACAGAGATTTTTGAACATATTCTCAACAAGGCTCTGAATAACCGAATGTTGGAACCCAGTGCAGTATTCATTGACGGAACCCATATTAAGGCAAGCGCCAACAAGAAGAAGTACCAGAAAGAGCAAGTCGCAAAGGCGGCAAAAGTATATTCCGGTCAGCTGCGCAGAGAAGTCAACGCAGAACGGGAAAAGCTTGGTAAGAAGCCCATTGAAGACAAAGATGACAATGACCCCAAGCCGTCCGGTGGTGGAGGAATGACTGAGAAAACAGTATCTACCACAGATCCTGAGAGCGGAATGTTTATTAAGGGCGAACATGAGCGTCAGTTTGCCTACAAGGCTCACACAGCCTGCGACAAGAATGGATTTGTGCTGGAGGTAGAAGTAACAGCTGGAAATGTGCATGACAGCGTAGCCTGGGATAAACTCTACGATGAGATTACGCGAAAGCACGACGTGCAGTTTGTGACGATGGACGCAGGATACAAAACACCTTGGATCGCGAAGAAAACTCTGGACGATGGAAAAGTTCCAGTACTACCCTACACCAGATATCATGGGAACAAAGATGGATACAAGCCCTGGGATTATACTTACGATCCTGCAAATGACACATACACTTGTCCTCGCGGAGAAACTTTACGACACACCACAACAGACCGGGAAGGCAAGCGAACATACAGAAGCACACCCGAAAGATGTAAGACATGTCCGTGTCGGGTAAAGTGCGGAGCCAATGAAAAAGGGCAGAAGATATTCACTGCACACATCTGGCAGGAGTATCTGGATCTGGTAGAGCAGATCCGAAAAACAGAGCGTGCAAAAGACATCTACGCCCGCCGAAAAGAAACAATTGAGCGTGTTTTTGCAGATGCGAAGGAAAAACACGCCATGCGTTATACACACCACCGAGGCTTGGCCGCCGTCTCAAGATGGGTCAGGCTTAAATATGCTGCCATGAACCTGAAAAAACTGGCAGTTTGGAGTTGGAACAGTCTTTGCTATTTCGATTTTTACTCCCTATTTTCCATTTTCAACACCAGAACCCCTGTTTTTCTCACATGAAAACAGGGGTTCTTTGACAGACTGAAAAAGCGCATTGCGAAAGCAATGCGCTTTTTATCATGTTCCTCAGAAGCGGATCACCTTTGCGGCGGAGTCCATATCTGCATACAGAATAAAGTTGGGATGCTCTTTCAGCAGGGTGGCCGGCACCATGGGTGTCGTCTCCCTGGCGGTCAGGGTCTTTTCGATGGCATCCGCCTTCACGGCATAGGGCACGCAGGAGACGATCTCCCGGCACTGCATGATCTGCCACGGTGTCATGGAAACCGCCTGCTTGGGCACATCGTCGATGGTGGCAAACCAGCCCTCGCCCATCTGCTGCGCCTTGCACTTTTCGTCCAGATTCACGATGATATATGCCTCCCGGGTGGTGAAGTCCGCGGGGGGATCATTGAAGGCAATGTGGGTATTTTCGCCGATGCCGATCAGACCGATGTCGATCACATCCTCCCGGAGCTTCGCAGTCAGCGCGGCAATGCCTTCCGCCGTGCCTTCCACATAATTCACGGAGCGCAGGGCGCAGGGCAGCTTGTCCACAAACCGCTCCTGCAGATATTTGCGGAAGCTGGCGCCGTGGGTGATGGGCAGCCCCACATACTCATCCAAATGGAACATATCCACACAGGACCAATCCACATTCTCCCGGGTCAGAGAATCCAATGTATCAAACTGAGAAGCGCCGGTAGACAGCACGATCCGGGCATGTCCCTTTTCCGCAATCAGCCGATTGAGACGCTCTGCCACATATCTGGCTGCGCTTGCGCCCAATGCTACCCGGTCTTTGCAAATTCTGATTTCCATAGCCATTCTCCTTTACAGTTGGTTTTTTATGATTTTGCCGCCGAGCATGACCGCTTCGGCCGTGAAGTTTTCATTCAGGAATACCAGATCGGCATCATATCCGACCTTCAGCTCCCCTTTTTCCCGAAGTCCCAGCATTTCCGCCGGGTTCTTCGTGAGCATGGACACTGCCAGGGGGACAGGCAGCCCCACCTGCTTCACCATGGTGCGGATCAGCCGATCCGAGGAAGCAACGCTTCCGGCAAAGCAGCCCAGAGCCGGCAGCTTTGCCACCCCATCCAGAATAACGCAGCGCTGGTCTTCTCCCTCGGCATTCTGCCAGCTTGCGCCCTCCGGCAGCCCCATACCCCGGACCGCGTCGGTAATCAGCACCACACGCTGCGGGCCCTTGATTTTGCACAGCATGGACAGCAGCACAGGCGGAATGTGGCATCCGTCGGCAATGACTTCCAGATGCAGCCCTTCCAGCGCATAGCCCGCCTCAATCACGCCGGGCACACGGAACCCATCCTTCCGGGTGATGGTAGACATGGAGGAATAAAAGTGGGTCAGCCAATTGGCGCCGTGCTCATGGCAGCGAAGCACATCCTCATAGGTACCGTCCGTATGGCCCATACTGGGCAGCACACCGTGGCTTACCAGTACATCGCAGAACTTTGCCGCACCGGGCAATTCCGGCGCAAAGGTCCACTTTCGGATCTGTCCCTCGCCGATGGCCAGCAGCTCCCGGTATTCCTCCTCTTTGGGCGGGTAGATATAGGCAGGGGGCTGTGCGCCGGCCTGCGTGGGCGCAATATACGGGCCCTCCAGATGCAATCCGGCAAAATTGGGCAGTCCGTCTTTTCCGGACTGCAGGGACAGCGCCTTGCAGTCCAGAATCATCTGCTTCAAGTCCTCAAAGGACGCTGTCATGGAAGTCGGGCAAATGGTTGTGGTTCCGTGCAGCAAATGGGCCTTTGCCGCCTGCCGAATCGGCTCCAATCCCCCATCCATGAAGGCAAAACCGCCGCCGCCGTGGACATGGGTATCGATAAACCCGGGACAGATATAGCAGCCCTTTGCGTCCAGTTCCTCATCGCAGGACAGCTCCTCCGCCGTGATGGCAGCAATTTTTCCGTTTTCTATGTAGAGGTTTTTCTCCTCCAGTGTCTGCATAACCAGGCTTCCGTGCTTAATTTTCAGCATGAGATCCCTCCGCCCGCACAGTTTGTAAGCGCTTACATCCAATGTAGCATCCTTTGTTTTTCTTGTCAACCGCATTTTGGCGGCCACCCGGTTTGTTGACATTCCACACCGGGGCATGATACAGTATTTATAAAACTACAAGGATCAAAAAACCGCCTATGAACATCTATCAAATTGCAGAGAAAGCCGGTGTTTCCATTGCCACGGTTTCCCGTGTGCTGAATGACAGCCCCTCTGTCAGTCCGAAAACCCGGGAAAAAGTCCTGCAGATCATGGAGCAGGATCATTACCACCCCAATGTGTTTGCCCGGGGGCTGATGCTGGACAGTATGAAGCTCGTGGGCGTCATCTGTACCGATGTCAGCGACAGCTTCATCGCGGAGGCGTTGAGTCTGCTGCAGGCGCAGCTGCGCACGCGGAGCTACGATATGCTCCTGTTCAGCGTGGGCAGTAATCAGGAAACCACCGCCAAGCACCTGCGATATCTGCAAAATAAGCATGTGGACGCCATTTTTCTGATCGGCTCCACCTTCAGTGATACCGCAGACAGGCAGAAGCTCTGCCGCATCGCGCAGGAGATCCCGGTCATCATGATCAACGGCTTTGTGGATGCGCCGGGTGTCTACTGCGTCTGCAGCGATGATACCGCCACCGCCGCCCGGATCGTGGACACCATGTGCCGCCGGGGTCTGACGGACTGTGTCATGCTGTATGACAGCATGACGCAGGGCACCAGGCGAAAAATGCAGGGTATGCAGCAGGCGCTTGCCCAGAACGGCATTGTCTTCACCGACCGGCATCTGGTGCTTGCCGGGGAGACTCTGCAGACCAGCGCCGCTGCCGTGGAGCAGTTGATTGCCGAAGGGCACTGTCCGGACGCGGTGCTTGCCACCTCGGATCTGCTGGCAGCAGGCGCCATCAAGGCCTTTGCAAAGCACGGCCTGCAGCGCGGTGTGGTCGGGTTTGACAATACGGTTCTCTGCGACTGTCTGGTTCCCGGCCTCACCAGCGTGGATCAGCACATGGACTGCATGTGCGAAACCGCCGCCCGGATCATGGATCAGCTTCTGCAAAACCAGCAGCCCAAACAGTTTTTCACCTGCCCCTCGGAGATCATCTGGCGGGAATCCTTCCCGGAATAACCCATCTGCCACCGCAGCAAAGGGGGAACACCCATGAAACACTTCGATTTCCAATACATCGGCGCAGTCCGTCTGCATGAACAGCCCTCACCCAGCTCCTATCTGCACGACCTGCCGGTGGTGCAGCATCTGAAAAAGCAGAAGTCGGTGGAATTTCACAAGCCCGTTACCTTTTTTGTGGGCGAAAACGGCACCGGAAAATCCACCCTTCTGGAGGCCATTGCCGTGGCCGCAGGCTTCAATCCGGAAGGCGGCACCCGGAACTTTAATTTTGCAACCAATGAAACCCATTCCGAGCTGTATCGGCACATCACCCTCTCCCGGTATGCCTACCCGACGGACGGTTTCTTTCTTCGCGCCGAGAGCCTGTATAATGTTGCCACCAATATTGATGAAATGGACAAAGATCCCGCCGGCGGCGCATTGATTATTGACAGCTATGGCGGCGTTTCCCTCCATCACCAATCCCACGGAGAAAGCTTTCTCGCCATAGTCCTCAACCGCTTCGGCGGAAACGGTCTGTATATTCTGGATGAACCGGAGGCAGCCCTTTCTCCCATGCGTCTGCTGTCGCTGCTGGCAGCGATCCACGAGCTGGTCAATCAAAACTCCCAGTTCATCATCTCCACCCATTCCCCCATTCTGATGGCATATCCCGGCGCGGAGATCTACCAGCTCAGTGAACGGGGCATCGAGTCCGTTTCCTACAAAGAAACGGAGCATTATCAGCTGTCCCGCCGTTTTCTGGAAAATCCGGAGCACATCCTCCGATATTTGCTGAAGGACTGACCGCGAGCCCCGTCCTCAGGCACCCCATACCACCGCAGCAAAAGGAGAACAACCATGCAGTACATTCTGGCCCACGATCTGGGAACATCCGGCAACAAAGCCACCTTATTTTCCGTGGAGGGCAAGCTGATCGCCAGTGCGGTGGAGAGCTATCCCTGCCACTATTGCAGCAACAACTGGGCAGAGCAGGACCCGGAGGACTGGTATGCCGCCGTGTGCCGTGCCACCAAAAAACTGACTCAGGCCATCGACCCCGCAGAGATCGTGGGCGTCAGCTTCTCCGGCCACATGATGGGCGCGGTGCTGCTGGACAAGGCCGGCGAGCTTCTGCGGCCCGCCATGATCTGGGCAGACCAGCGATCCACACAGCAGGTGGCGAAGCTGTCCCAAACCGTGGGCGATGACCGGTTTTACGCCATCTCCGGCAACCGCAACAACCCCACCAACTCCATCTGCAAGATCATGTGGTCCATGGAGCACGATGGGTGCGCAGACCGCATCGGCAAGGCCGTCAACAGTAAGGATTACCTGATCTACCGCCTGACGGGGCAGCTGGGCACCGATTATTCCGATGCCTCCGGCACCGGCGCCTTTGATCTGACCGATTTCTGCTGGTCGCAGGAAATTCTGGAGGGCGCGGGCGTTCCCATGGACATTCTGCCGGAGCTCCATGCCGCCACCGATCTGGCAGGCAAAATCACGGCGCAGGCCGCCCGGGATACGGGTCTGGTGGAAGGTACTCCCGTGTTCTGCGGCGTGGGTGACGGCACCGCCGCCTCCGTGGGCACCGGTATCGCAGAGGTGGGCCAAGGCTATCTGAGCCTCGGTACCTCGGCATGGATCAGCTATCTGGATGACAGTCCCTGTCTGGATCCGCAGCAGCGCACCTTCAATCTGGCAGGCATCGAAAAGGGCCGGGTCTATCCCCTGGGCAGCATGCAGGCTGCCGGCGCCTCCTACAGCTGGATGCGCGATCAGCTCTGCCGGGCGGAAAAACTGGACGCGGAGCGCCTTGGCACCGATGTCTACCGCCAGATCAACGATCAGATCGCAAAAACGCCCGTGGGCGCCAACGGCGTGCTGTACCTGCCCTATCTGATGGGCGAGCGCAGCCCGTGGTGGGATGCGTCCATTCAGGGCAGCTTCCTCGGCCTGAAGCAGGAGACCACCCACGCGGATCTGCTGCGGGCCGTGATGGAGGGCGTTTCCATGAACCTGAACCTGATTTTGCGTGTATTCCGGGAAAAACGGGAATTCAACAGTCTGCGGATCATCGGCGGCGGCGCCAAGGATCCGGTCTGGCGGCAGATGCTGGCGGATGTGCTGAACTGCCGCATCGAAAAGGTCAATCTGCTGGAGGAGGGCTGCTCTCTGGGTGCAGCCGTGACCGCCGGTATCGGCGCAGGCGTGTACGAAGATGCCTCCGCCATCGGCAAGTTCCTGCAGGTGGACGATGTCAGCGTGCCGGATCCGGAGCGTACGGCCCAATATGCTGCCCTGACCGACCGTCTGGCCGAGGCCTACCGCCGCCTGAAGGGGTTTTATTGAGCAGCATTTCTATAGCAACCGCCAAAGGCTCCCCTTGAGGGGAGCTGTCGGCCTCAAGGCCGACTGAGAGGTGAAATGCCTTCTCCTTGAGGAGAAGGTGGCCAAGCAAAGTGAGGTCGGATGAGGTGTTTACAGAAAGGCATCTTCCATAGAGAATTTGCCCTATGCTCCACAGGCCCGATTTCTTTTGTTTGGGCAGATTATCATATGAAGCCAATCGCGGCGGGCAGGGTCTGCCCGCCCTACGGATCTGTAGGGGGCGGCGTTCCCGACGCCCCGCTGCGGGTATCACCGAGGATACCTGCAGACAGTTTGTCCGGCTTTCCCTCCAAGGGCGCTTTGTAATTTTCAGCCGCAGGCAGAATGCCTGCGGCTTTTGCTGTGAATCCCGGCGGAAAAACCCATTTCTCAATTGTATTTTCCGCATTTCTTTGCTATAATGGTCTATCATAGCGTTTTTATACGCATCTGGAGAGGAGGGTATCGGTTGAATAAGAAAATCTCCAGACTTCTGGAGCCCGGTATGGGCCTGTACTTTTTCGTTCTTCTGCTGTTTGCCGGCGTTTCGGCCGCCCTGCAGCAATACTATCTGGCCGCCGGTGAGCTGCTGCTGATCATTGCGCTGTTTGTCCATAACCGCATCGCCAGCGGAAAGCGGAAAAAGGCCCTGATGAGCTATATTCAGAGCACCACCGACTCCCTTGGCACCGCCTTCAAAACCGGCTCACCCTTCCCTATGGCCGTCATTAAAATGAGTGATTCCGAGATCGTATGGGGCAACCCGGCGTTCTACCGTGTCACCGGCCTGCGGGACAGCTTCCTCCACCAGAAAATGGAGGATGTGGTGCCCCGGTTCTCCACCCGATGGCTGTCTGAGGGCCGCAATGAGTGTCCGCAGGATATCCTGATCGAAGGCCGCCGCTACCGGGTCTACGGCAACCTGATCCGCTCTGAGGATGAGCACGCCTCCCTGCTGCTGGCCACCCTGTATCTGGCGGATATGACCGAGATGTTCGACATCCGGGATAAGTACTACCGCACCCGCCCCATTGTGGCGGTCATTCTGGTGGATAATTACGATGAGCTGACCAACAACCTGCCTGACTCCGCCATTTCCAGCCTCGATGCCCGGATCAACGACCGCATCAGCGAATGGTGCCGGGATCTGGGCGGTCTGCTGCGAAAATACGAGCGCAACCGCTACCTGTTCATCTTTGAGGCCAAGGATCTGCCCAAGCTGCAGGATGCCAAATTTACCATTCTCGATGAGATCCGCACCATCACCAACCCCTCCGGCGTTGCCGCCACCGTATCCATCGGCATCGGCAAGGACGGCGACGGCTTCGAGGAAAACTTCGGCTTTGCCTCCCTGTCCATTGAAATGGCCCTGTCCCGCGGCGGTGATCAGGTGGTCATCAAGGATCGGTACAACTTCAACTTCTTCGGCGGCAGAACCAAAGAGACGGAGCGCCGCACCAAGGTCAAGGCCCGCGTGATCGCCAGCTCTCTGACGGAGCTGATCAACCAGTCCAGCCA
>JAFSCK010000096.1 GCA_017436785.1 Oscillospiraceae bacterium
AGGTTCCGGTGCTGACGGTTTTGTCCGCGGGAATCTCTGCTTTCGGTTGGGGTGCAGGTGTATACTGGGGTGCGGGAGGGTCTGTGCGCCGGGGAGCTGGTCTTGTTGCAGGTTGCATTTCGGGCATTACCTGGGGAGTAGTGCTGTCCTGCTCTGCTTTCGCGCCGCAATTGGTACAAAAGGCAATGCCGTCACGGAGTTCAGCTCCACATTGGGTGCAGAATTTCGCCATTGCTTTATCCTCCGGTCAATTTATAATTTTGCACCGCAGGAACCGCAGAAGCCAGCGCCGCTTTCATTCTTTGCGCCGCACTGACCGCAGAATTTTCCGCCCGTAGCGCTCTGTGCCGGTGCTTCCGGAATCCGGGGTGCTTCATAAGCGGGAGCATCATAGGTCGGAGCAGCATAAGCAGGTGTTTCATAGCCGGGGTTCTCCCCGTATGTACCGGTGGGGTCTTCTGCCTTGCCCTTTTCCCACAGTTCCTTAAACTTGGCGGAAATACCGCTGAGCTTACCGTACAGATCGAAGGTGATCTCCGTGGTGGGAGCCACAGCCATATAGCCTGCCATGGTCTGGCAGAGGACGAAGCTGTCCATGAACGCGAACTTGACTACCCATGCAATCAGGCAGGCCAGCAGGAAGGCAAACAGGCCGCTCCATTTCAGCAGTCTGAACAACAGACCCACGGGAATGAACACCACCATGACCATAGCCAAGGTTGCCAGAACCAGCTTCAGCATGGTGACCACCGCGTTTTTCAGCAGATGCTTGATATTCTTGGCATAGATCACAACACCGTCGCAGGCACTCTGGAATGCGCCTTGCTCAGTTTTGTAGAATGTATAACCCAGGCAGCACTCGTCGATATAGCCCAGGGACAGCTCAACGAACCACTTGGCAAGACCTGCCACTTTATCCACGCCGGGGATAAAGTCCATGAAATTACTGACCTTTTCGATACCCCTCTGGATCTCCTTCACGGCTCCTGCCACCAATTTATCTACGGCAAAGTACACATTGGAGGTAAGGAAACGCTCCTTGACCCTATCCTTGCCGTACTGCACCTGATTATCGGGAACCTTGCCGGTGGCGGCTGCTTCCGCCAGCACAGCAACGTGTCCGGCCTTCACCAGATAGCCTGCGTAATTCATGACCACCAGATGCACCACCTTGATGCTGCCGCCCCAGATGCACAGGCCGATGACCAGTCCCAGGTCACCAAAAAGCCAGCCGATACCGGCAAAAAGAGCCAGCAGCACACCCATGATCAAAACCATTACTCCGCCTAAAACAAATTTTGCCATACAGAAGGGCATCGTCTTACGAAATAACTGTTCTGCTTTCATTGTTTGATTCCTCCTTGTCACAGTATAAAGATTTACGAATTAGCGCCGGAACAATTTGGCAAAGTCCTTTAGATCATCCAGACCGATATCCTTGCTCTTTTTGGGCTCGGGCTTTACATAGTCGAAGCCGCCGTAGGGCTCTCTCCGGCAGAAGCCGATGCAGGCGCAGTCGGGATCACCTTCGAAGCAATGCTCGGTATCCACATTGTAGACCACACCGTCGATCCGCTTGAAAAGCTGTGCCTGGGTAGGGTTCTGACCTGCGGGACGGAATCCGTTCTGCTGCAGGATCTGGCGATAGGCTTCTACGGCCCGGTGGGCTGCACCGGTATTGCCGTTAAAGGAGGCGGAGAAGTTCACACCGTCGCTGCCGTAGTCCTCGATGTACAATTCACCGCCGCAGGTCCACTTGGGATACTGGGGAAGGATCTCATCCCATTGGGCCAATACCTTGGCATTCTTACGGGCTGCCATTTCTTCCTCCTGCAGCGCAACGGGAAGCTTGGTGCCGCAGTCCTGACAGAACTTGGTGCCCACACTGTTCTGCTTGCCGCAGCTCGGGCAAACAGCGCTCTGTCCCAGGGTCTGCTCCGGCAGCTTCGCGCCGCAGCCGGGGCAGAATTTTTTATCCGCCGTGGCAGGTTCGCCGCATTCGGGACAGATCTTCAGATCCTTGGTCATCTGATTGGCATAGCCCTGCATGGAGCGTTCCAGATTGGCAAAGGCACCTTCCAGACCGGAGGTGGCCTGCCGGGTCTGCTGTGCCGCGTTGCCGGCAGCCTGGTCAAAATGCTCTGCGGCTTTATTGGCATATTCTGTCGCTCTGGGTTCCACCACCTGCTGTACTGCCTTACCGATGGCATTGCCTACACCTCTGCTGATGCCCTGGCTGATTGCGTTTTGAAGTGTTCTTTTCAAAAAACTCATAATGATCCTCCCTTTGTTACAGATTCTTGTACTTAATCAGAATCTGCCTTCTGCCGGAAACCTCCAGCTTTTTATAGATGTTCTTGCAATGGAAATGAACGGACGAACTGCTGATAAACAGTTCCCTGGCAATCTCTTCCTGTGTCTTGTCTGACAGCAGATGTGCAAACACCTCCATCTCCCGCGGTGACAATTTCGTCAGCTCGGGATATATCTGCCGGACGGATTTCAGCTCCTGCTTGGCCAGCTCGACATATTCCAGAAAACCCAGTTTCTTGTCAGTCATATCTGTCATTGCTTCCTCCTTTCCTTTTCAACCCCCGCTTTCTCAGCCTTTCTGTACCTCTGAAAGCAACATCAGTTGGATGCAATGTGCATGTTCATTCTACCATTTGTTACAACAAAACACATTGGGGGTTTTCCTCCCACTTTTGATAGTTTCCGACAAACAGGTTGATTTGGGTGGGTAAATCTGGTATGATTTGAGTATCCCTATCATTTGTGTTGGTTTTATTATAGTCTTTGGGAGATGGGAGTGGTATCCCTTATCCAAGGGGTTTTTCAGGATCCCAGCCTATTTTTAGGGGATTTATATAAAAACAGAGGTTATTGCTATGAATGATTCCTTCCTTTTGGCCAATCAGCGCAAGCGCCAGAATGTCAGCCTGAAGCACCTGTGCTGCTTTGCCATGTTCTGCTTCTGGCAGATGGGCTTCATCTATTTTATGGGACCGGCTCTGAATATCGACGGCCGGACACCCCTGCCCATTGACATGGATAACCTGACC
>JAFSCK010000097.1 GCA_017436785.1 Oscillospiraceae bacterium
ACTGAAGCCTGAAATGGTGTTTTCCCAGTCCAACACCACCATGAAAAACATCTCTGACAATGGCTTTGAAACTGAGCGGCTGGATAAGGAACAGATCAAGCGGCTTCTGGGCATCTACTTTGGTACCACCATGGATGGCGACAAGCTCCCGGATGTGGATGGAGGCCAATATGAAAAGGAGGCAGCAGATGGGACTGTTTAAGAAAAAACCGCCCACCCCGGAGCAGATTGCAGCCGAGGAAGCCAAGTCCTTCTTTGACTGCATCTGTCCCTCCACGGTGAAGTTTTTCCCTCACCACTATATCGTAGGTGACAGTTACCGCTGTGTGTGGGCCATTAAGGAGTATCCCCCCAGCACCGAGGAACAGGCGATCCTGTCCCATCTGGCAGACCACAGCGGTGTGACTATGCGAATCTATAACCGTGTGGTGGATCACCGGGAGCATGATCAGATCATCAATCATGCCAACCGGAAGAACCGCCTGAAGCTGGGCGACTCCAACATCACGGAAGCGGTACAGGCCGAGCAGAACCTGCTGGATGTGACAGCCCTGCTGAATGAGCTGAAGCATGAGCGGGAACCGTTGCTCCACTGTGCTGTGTTTTTGGAACTGAAGGCCAAAAGTCCGGAAGGGCTGCAATCTCTGAAAACGGATCTCACCATGGAGATTACACAGGCAAAGCTGTCGGTGGATATGCTGACCCTGCGGCAGAAAGAGGGCTTCCTCTCGGTCATGCCCTTTGGACGGAACCAGTTCGGAACCCAGTTTGAACGGGTACTGCCTGCCAGCTCAGTTTCCAATATGTACCCGTTTAATTTCTCAGGTAAAACGGATCCCCATGGCTTCTACATTGGCCGTGACCGTTTTGGAACCAATATCATCGTTGACCTGGACCGGAGAGCCGATGACAAGACCACTGGCTCCGCTCTGATTCTGGGCAACTCTGGCATGGGTAAGAGCTACCTGTTGAAGCTGCTGGTTACCAATCTCCGGGAGTCCGGAAAGAGCATTATCGGACTGGACGCAGAAGGCGAAATGCAGACCCTTGCCCAGAATAACGGCGGCTGTTATCTGGATTTCCTGGACGGTAAGTACATGATCAATCTCTTAGAACCCAAAGCATGGGCCAGCGAACCGGTGGAAGATCCGGATGCCCCGGAAGCATTCCGAAGAAGCGGACGGATCAGCCAGCATATCGCATTTCTGAAAGACTGGTTCCGCAGCTATAAAGACTTTTCCGACATGGAGGTTGACACCATCGAGATCATGCTGTCCCGCCTCTATGAAAACTTCCACCTGACGGAATCCACGGATTTCTCCAAGCTGAAGCCTACGGACTATCCCATCATGGAAGATCTGTTCGAATTGTGTATGGAGGAATACCGGAACTACGATCCCACAGGCAAGCCTCTCTATACCGAGGATATCCTACAGAGAATCTGCCTGGGACTGAATTCTGTGTGCGTAGGTGCGGAAAGCCGCTTCTTTAACGGTCATACCAACATCGAGGACAATAAGTTCCTGATCTTCGGTGTCAAGGGCATCATGGACCTGAACAAGAAGCTCCGCTGTGCCATCGAGTTCAATATCCTTTCCTACATGACCCACCAGCTTCTCAGTGTGGGCAACGCGGTGGCGACCCTGGACGAGCTGTACCTGTTCCTGGACAGCCCCACCACCATTGAGTACATCCGAAATGCTATGAAGCGTGTGCGTAAAATGGATTCTGCTCTGGTGCTGGCATCCCAGAACATTGAGGACTTCCTGATTCCCTCTATCCGGGAATTCACCAAGCCTCTGTTCTCCATTCCTACCCACCAGTTCCTGTTCAATCCGGGAATGGTCAACGACAAGGAATACATCGATGCCTTACAGGTGGGGCAGGCAGAGTATGATCTGATCCGCAGCTCCATGCGTGGCATCTGCCTGTACCGGTGCGGCAACGAGCGGTACCTGCTGCAGGTGCTGGCGCCGGAGCATAAGAAAACCTTGTTCGGTACTGAGGGAGGACGGTAAGGTATGAGTGCTGCTGTTGGCGCGGCTCTGAAAAAAGTCCTCGTTGCGATCCTCACAGAACCGAAGGTACTGAAGAATGTCCTCTTCGCTATCCTTGTGGTTGTGGTAGCTATGATTCTGCCAACCGTATTCGTGGTCAGCATTTTCAGCGGTGATTTCGAAGTGGATACCGCCAGCCTGCAGCAGCATGTGGAGGAAAACCTGTCCGCTGCGGATATTGTGCTTCTGACGAACGTGGAAAATACCATGGAAGCCATTGAGGAAGCCATGATTGCAGCGGAACTGGGAAGTGAAGCCAGGACTGCCCAGGTGTTATATGTTCTTGCCCTGAGTGACTATGCCAGCCAGCCGGGATTTGTGTCCCGGCTGGTTTCCTGTTTCCGGCCGGAACAGACGGACTCTCAGCTTGTAAATGCAGTAAATGCGGAGTTCGGTACGAATATCCAGTTACAGGACTTCTCCAATGTCATGCGGAATATCCGATCCCGGCAGATCAATACCTCCACCTATACAGACCCAGGAACAAAGAACAATCTGGATCTGGTGGAATGGGCCATTGCAGCCTACAATGCCGACTGGGGCTATGTCATGGGTACCTACGGGCTGGTGCTGACCGAGGATCTTTTG
>JAFSCK010000098.1 GCA_017436785.1 Oscillospiraceae bacterium
GAACTTGTCGAAGTGGTGGCGCATGGAGCCTGCGGTACGGTTGCGGTTGTCGGTCATGGTCTCCACGATGACGGCAACGCCGCCGGGGCCGTAGCCTTCGTAGGTGATGGACTCGTAGTTGTCGCCGCCGCCGGCGCCGGAGGCCTTTTCAAGGCAGCGCTTGATGTTGTCGTTGGGCATGTTGGCAGCCTTGGCCTTGGTGATGACGGTGGCCAGACGGGAGTTGTTGGCGGGGTCGGTGATACCGCCGCCTTCCTTAACGGCGACGATCAGCTCCTTGGCGATCTTGGTGAAGGCGGCAGCACGCTTGGCGTCCTGTGCGCCCTTGGTCTTCTGGATGTTATGCCATTTGGAATGTCCGGACATATGTGAATCTTCCCTTTCTGGAATAAATTATAAAATCAGCCTATCTATTTTAGCAGACCGTTCCGCAAAAATCAACAGATAATCAGAAGAATTTCATGCAGTCCGTGTGTTTTTCGGAAAATTTCACCTGAATTTCCGGGAATGCGGCCTGCAATTTGGCTGCAAGGATGGGCATGGTAGGATTTTCCGTGTGGAAATGGCCTGCGTCGATGAGGTTCAGGCCGTTTTCATAGGCGGTACGGAACTGGTTGTATTTCACATCTGCGGTGACGAAGGTATCGCAGCCGGCTTCCAGCGCCTCGAACATGCCATCGGCACAGGAGCCGCCGCCCAAGGCCACTTTCCGGACGGGCCTTCCGCCATCCACATACCGCAGACCGTTGCAGTGCAGGGCATCCTTTACATGGGCGAGGAAAGCAGACAGGGGCTGCTCGTTAACTACGCCGCAGCGCAGCAGGCCGTAGGGGCTGCCTGCTTCATTCTGTCCTTCGGGGGTCACGACTTCGATCTGGGACAGGCCCAAGGTTTGAGCTAGCACATCGTTGATGCCGCCGGGGGCTAAGTCCAGATTGGTGTGGGCGTTGATGGCGGCGATGCCGTGCTCCATAAGGGTCAGCACGCAGCGGCCTGCCTCGGTATCCTCATTGACCGCCATCAGGGGATCCCGAAAAATCAGGGGATGGTGGGTCACGATCAGGTCAGCCTGTTCCGCAATGGCTTCCTCAATGACGCTGCGGAAGGGATCCAGCGCCACCAGAATTTTGGTGACGGGCTTTTCCTTTCGCCCGCACAGAAGGCCCACATTATCCCAGTCCATTTTCATATACCGGGGGGCCAGTGCTTCGATGTAATGTAAAATATCAGCTACGGTTGCCATAGATGCGTTCCTCCATTTCATTTAGAGTGGACAAGAGAACCTCGTATACAGGCAGCTGGTCATCGCCGGAGCGCTGCATACCCATGACGGTCAGCTCCACGCCGTGCTTTACCCGCGCATAGTATTCCGGCAGCAGGGGATGGTTGTTCTCCAGCAGCTGGGGACTGATGTAGGAATCGGCATGGGAGAAGGGATGACCCGGATCAAATACCACTTCCATGATGGTATAAATAAATTTTCCATCCTTTGCCAGTGTCTCCCGGTTGATCCGGAAGCCTTTGTCGTACAGCCACCGGCGCAGCTCCGGGCGCTTGGACTGGCACTGGAGGATCAGCCGGTATTTGGGATCTGCCAGCCAGTCATAGGCGTGGTGGATAATGGACATGATGGTATCTGCGCCCATACCGGCGCAAACAAGCACATCAAAATCCCGGGGAATATTCTGCACGCCGTCAGATAAATGGAAGGACATTTTGTTTTTTGTACCGAATTTCACTGCATTGCGCATGGCGCTTTGCAGAGGGCCTTCAGCCACATCGGATTCAATGACAGAGCTGGCAATGCCTTGGGTCAGCAGGTAAATGCCAAGATAGCCGTGGTCACAGCCCACATCGGCCACCCGGTCGCCCCGGCGGACAAAATTGCAGCAGGCCAGAAGACGGTCAGAAAGGGGGATTTTCATAACAATTTCTCCTAAAAAAGATGTCATTGCGCACCAGAGCGCGGACTGGTGCGGCAATCTCCTTCAACTATCCGAGCGGACCGTAAAACGATAGACACCGGAAAGAAGGGGATTGCCACGCCAGTGTGAGCACTGGCTCGCAATGACATAATGATCGCGGGCAGGTGAAATTAGGCCTTCTTAGCAGCCTCGGCAGCCTCGTAGGCCTCCAGGAAGTGGTTCAGCTGAGCCAGGAAGGGATCGCAGTCCACGCCGTGAACCATGCAGGCTTCCTCAACGGTCTCGCCGCGGGAAGAGGGGCAGCCCAGGCAGTGCATGCCGATGGCAAAGAACAGGGGAGCAGCCTGAGGTGCGATGTCCAGAACGTCACCAATGATGGTGGATTTTTCAATTTTAACAGCCATTTTGATAGCCTCCTATTTTTTATCTCTCGCTATTATAACCGCTATTGATACAAAAAACAAGAGGAAATATTCATGGAAAGCGAAGTAAATAAAAGACATGTCATTGCGAGGAGGCCGGAGGCCGACGAGGTGCCCTGAGCGAAGCGAGGAAATGCCCTTGGGGTGCAAAGGTCAGCGAAGAATGATAAAACAATACTGTATGGGGATTTAGGGGGGATTGCCACGTCGCTTCGCTCCTCGCAATGACAGTTAATCTTTCCGGTATTCTAGAATATCTCCCGGCTGGCAGTTCAAGGCCTCGCAGATGGCTTCCAAGGTGGAAAAACGAACAGCGCTGACCTTGCCGGTCTTCAGCTTGGAGAGGTTGACGTTGGAAACGCCCACTTTTTCAGATAATTCATTCAGCGACATTTTTCGGTCCGCCATGACCCGGTCCAGACGTAAAATGATAGGCATGGGCCACCTCCTTACAGGGTCTCATCAGACAGCTGCTGTAATTCCTCGCCATAGCGGAAGACGTAACCCAGAAGCATCAAAAATACCCAGTAGATCAGGAAAGTCAGGTCTACATTAAACATACCGGCCACATGGATGATCTTTTCGCTGATCAGCAGACCGGGAAGGTCATAGACAAACACCGTCATGATCTGTTCGGAAAGAATGATGATATTATAGAGGATGCCAAGGACGATGCTGAGTCTTGCCAGCTTTTTCAGATTGGTGCTGACAATGGAATCGAAGGGTTTGCCTTCTGTCATGGGGTGTAGAATTTCCCGGATGTAGCCAACGCCCCGGCGGCTATCATAAGCCAGACGGCAGCCCACAGCCAGCGTCAGAGCACCCTGCAGCAGTACCAGCCACTTGTCAGGTGCATAGGCCTTGGCCACTTCCAGCTCCAGAAAACCAATATCAAAGCTTTCGTAGCCGGTGCCGATCTGCTCAGGATTCCAGCGGAACAGGTAGGCAGCGGCGATCAGCGCCACGCCGACAAGGCAGGCAATGGCCAGTGCACCCAGAACAATGTGGGCGATTTCTAAGATCCTGTCCAGCTTTTTCGCTGTGTTGGTTAGATTGTTCATAAGAGTACCTCCTTTTGGTTTGACTGAATTGAATAGTTAATTTCCAGCAGCAGGCAACCGAGACCAGAACTTAATCATGCAAAATCATACCAGAGATTTACTCATGCAAATGTACTGGATGGTTGACTGCTGCAATGCTTACAAGTAAAATAAATACGCATTC
>JAFSCK010000014.1 GCA_017436785.1 Oscillospiraceae bacterium
ATATCGTCCGTGTCCATTTCAGCGAGACCGCCAAGGAGACGATGGAGGACAAAATCAAGCGTATGCTCCGTGAAGAAGTCCGCAAAATGTGACTTCTTTTTGAATTTGATGAAAAAGTCCTTGACTTTTCGTCTCTGGCAAAACAGCGAAATCCATCCTGATTAGCTGCGGCGCACGGTTAGCGGTCTTTGATATAGCGGAGCTGCGTGAGGTAACGGCCTATGATGAAATGGAACTGGATACCCTGGGAGATAGGAAAACAGCCCTGTTTCTTATCATGTCCGATACGGATGACAGCTACAATTTTCTCATTTCCATGTGTTATACGCAGCTATTCAACCTGCTTTGCGAAAAGGCAGACGATGTGTACGGTGGCAGGCTCCCGGTCCATGTCCGCTGCCTGATCGACGAGTGTGCCAACATCGGCCAGATACCCAAGCTGGAAAAGCTGGTAGCGACCATTCGTTCCAGAGAAATCTCTGCCTGTTTGGTGTTGCAGGCACAGAGTCAGCTGAAAGCAATCTATAAGGACAATGCCGATACCATCATCGGCAATATGGATTGCTCCATTTTCCTGGGCGGCAAGGAGCCGACCACTCTGAAGGAGTTGGCGGCGGTACTGGGCAAGGAAACCATCGACACCTATAACACCGGTGAAAACCGTGGGCGGGAAACCTCCCACTCCCTGAATTATCAGAAGTTGGGCAAAGAACTGATGAGCCAGGATGAACTGGCCGTCATGGATGGAGGAAAATGTATCCTCCAGCTGCGTGGTGTGCGTCCTTTCCTTTCGGACAAGTACGACATCACCAAGCACCCCAACTACCGATACACAGCCGACGCAGATCCACGGAACGCCTTCGACATAGAGCAGTTCCTGTCTGCCCGACTGAAAACCAAACCCAACGAAGTCTACGATGTATATGAGGTAGACACTACCCCCGACGCTTCGTAAAAAAACGCAGCGTTCTATTATGCCTGAAAACTGAGAATGACCCCTCCAAAATCTTTTATGTATATTTTCGGAGGTACATTTTATGGCTTTTTTCACTTCTGCTGTTGACGTTCTTCAGATTCTCGTTATCGCTCTGGGCGGCGGCCTGGGTGCATGGGGCATCGTAAACCTGCTGGAAGGCTATGGCAACGACAACCCCGGCTCCAAGTCCCAGGGCATGAAGCAGCTCATGGCTGGCGGCGGCATCATCGTCCTGGGCACCACCCTGATCCCCCAGCTGACCACTCTGTTCTAAGCTACCGGTTCCGAACAAGTCCACAAAATCAAGCATAGGAGGAAAATCAAGTGACAGGCTGTGGTAACTGCCCTGTCGATTGAGTTCCCCATTTTCTGCCCCTCCTGCTGCGGCAGGAGGGGCAAGAAAGGAGGAAATCATCAGTGGACTATATCAAAGAACAAATATCGGAGTGGCTGAAAGAGATTCTGACGGATGGCATCATCAGCAATCTGACCGGCCTGTTTGATAATGTCAATCAGGAGATTGGGGAAATCACCACCCAGGTGGGTATGACACCCCAGGGCTGGAACAGCGGCGTATATTCGCTGATCCATAACCTGTCGGAATCGGTGATCGTCCCCATAGCCGGTTTGATTCTCGCTTTCGTTATGACGCTGGAGCTAATCCAGCTGATTATGGACAAAAACAATATGCACGATGTGGACACCTGGATCTTCTTCAAGTGGATTTTCAAGACCACCTGTGCCATCTTGATTGTCACAAACACATGGAACATCGTTATGGCAGTATTCGATGTGGCCCAAAGCGTGGTTAACAGCGCATCCGGCGTAATCGTCGGCAATACCAGCATCGACATATCCAGCACCATGACAGATTTGGAAACCCGGCTCATGGATATGGAACTGGGTGCATTGTTCGGTTTGTGGTTCCAGAGCCTGTTTATCGGTGTAACCATGTGGGCACTGTCCATCTGTATTTTCATAATCACTTACGGGCGCATGATCGAGATATATCTGGTCACATCCATTGCGCCTATCCCCATGGCGACCATGACCAACCGGGAATGGGGCCAAATGGGACAGAATTATTTGCGCTCCCTGTTTGCGCTGGGCTTCCAGGCATTTCTCATTATCATCTGCGTCGGTATCTATGCGGTCCTGATCCGGAATATCGGAACAGAAACGGATATTATTGCCGCCGTGTGGACTTGTGTGGGATATACGGTGCTTCTGTGCTTCACTCTGTTCAAGACCGGAAGCCTGTCCAAATCCATCTGGAATGCCCATTAACTGTGAAAGGAGTGCAGCAATTATGGCTTATGTACCAGTCCCCAAAGACCTGACCAAAGTAAAAACCAAGGTCATGTTCAACCTGACGAAAAGGCAGCTCATTTGCTTCAGCGGTGCCATTGTGACTGCTGTTCCGGTGTTCTTCCTGCTGAAGGGCTACACCGGCTCCACCGCAGCGGTGATGTGCATGGTTATCGTTGCGCTACCTTTCTTCCTGCTGGCCATGTACGAAAAGAACGGACAGCCGTTGGAAAAGATCGTCGGGAATATCATCCGGGTTTCGGTCCTTCGCCCCAAACAAAGGCCCTATAAGACCAACAATTTCTATGCCGTCCTTGAGCGGCAGGAGCAGCTTGACAAGGAGGTGTATCGAATTGTTCACGGAAAAGAAAAAACGGCAGCGCAGCGAAAACGAAGCGCAGGCCGCGAAACCCAAGCGTAAGCTGACACGCAGCGAACGCAGACAGATCGAAGCGGTGATTGCCAAGGCAAACCGCACGGATAAGAAGGAGAAGTCTGCCCAGGACAGTATCACTTATCAGAGAATGTGGCCTGATGGCATTTGCCGTGTGTCGGACAACCACTATACCAAAACCGTCCAGTTCCAGGACATCAATTATCAGTTGAGTCAAAATGAGGATAAAACCGCCATTTTTGAAAGCTGGTGTGATTTCCTGAATTACTTCGACAGTTCCATCCAGTTTCAGTTGTCTTTCCTGAACCTTGCGGCATCTGAGGATAGCTTTGCCCGGAGCATTACCATTCCGCCCCAGGGCGATGATTTTGACTCCATCCGGGATGAATACACCACCATGCTGCAAAATCAGCTGGCCAAGGGTAATAATGGTCTGATTAAGACCAAGTTTCTGACCTTTGGCATTGATGCGGACAGCCTGAGAACGGCAAAGCCCCGTTTGGAGAGAATCGAAACGGACATCATCAACAACTTTAAGCGCATGGGCGTCAGCGCAGAACCTATGAACGGTTTCCAGCGGCTGCATCAGCTGCACAGTATTTTCCACATGGACGAGCCGCAGACCTTCCAGTTTCATTGGGACTGGCTGGCTCCCTCCGGCCTGTCCACTAAAGATTTTATTGCACCGAGTTCCTTTGAGTTCCGTAACGGAAGAATGTTCCGTATGGGCAGGAAATTCGGTGCTATTTCTTTTGTCCAGATCCTTGCCCCGGAACTGAATGACCGGATGCTGGCAGACTTTCTGGATATGGAAAGCTCCCTGGTGGTAAATCTGCATATTCAGTCGCTGGATCAGGTCAAGGCCATCAAGACGGTGAAGCGCAAGATCACCGACCTGGACCGAGCTAAGATCGAAGAGCAGAAGAAGGCAGTTCGCTCCGGATACGATATGGACATCATCCCCTCTGACCTCGCCACTTACGGCACGGAAGCCAAGAAGCTGCTTCAGGATTTGCAGAGCCGCAATGAGAGAATGTTCCTTGTGACATTTCTGATTATGAACACGGCAGATACCCAGCGGCAGCTGGAAAACAATGTGTTCCAGGCTGGTTCCATCGCCCAGAAGTACAACTGCCAACTGACCCGACTGGACTTTCAGCAGGAAGAAGGGCTTATGAGCAGCCTGCCCCTGGGCCTGAACCATGTGGAGATTCAGCGGGGACTGACCACCAGTTCCACGGCGATCTTCGTACCGTTCACCACCCAGGAGCTGTTCCAGAACGGTTCCGAAGCCTTGTATTACGGCATCAACGCCCTGTCCAACAATCTTATCATGGTGGACCGGAAGCTGCTGAAGAACCCCAATGGTTTGATCCTGGGTACTCCCGGCTCCGGCAAGTCCTTCTCTGCCAAGCGGGAAATCAGCAATGCGTTCCTGGTTACTACCGACGATATTATCATCTGCGACCCCGAAGCAGAATATGCTCCGCTGGTGGAACGCCTGCACGGTCAGGTTATCCGCATTTCGCCCACTTCCCGTGATTATATCAATCCCATGGACCTGAATCTGGACTACTCTGACGATGAAAACCCACTGTCTTTGAAGTCTGACTTCATTTTGTCCCTCTGCGAACTGATCGTCGGCGGTAAGGATGGATTGCAGCCTGTCCAGAAAACCATCATTGACCGCTGTGTGCGCCTTGTTTATAAAGACTACCTGAACGACCCCCGCCCGGAGAAAATGCCCATTCTGGAGGATTTGTACGATCTTCTGCGGGAACAGGAGGAAAAGGAAGCGCAGTACATCGCAACAGCGCTGGAAATCTATGTCACCGGTTCTTTGAATGTGTTCAATCACAGAACAACGGTCAATATCAATAACCGGATCGTCTGTTATGACATCAAGGAGCTGGGCAAGCAGCTGAAAAAGATCGGTATGCTGGTGGTTCAGGATCAAGTGTGGAACCGGGTCACGGTCAACAGAGCCGCCCATAAGTCCACCAGATACTATATTGATGAAATGCACTTGCTCTTGAAGGAGGAGCAGACCGCTTCCTATACTGTGGAAATCTGGAAAAGATTTCGTAAATGGGGCGGTATTCCCACCGGCATTACCCAGAATGTCAAAGACCTGCTGGCTTCCAGAGAAGTAGAGAACATCTTTGAAAACTCCGACTTCGTGTATATGCTCAATCAGGCGGGTGGTGACAGACAGATTCTTGCCAAGCAGCTAAACATTTCTCCCCACCAGCTGTCCTATGTGACCCATTCCAGCGAGGGCGAAGGCCTGCTGTTCTACGGCAGCGTGATCCTGCCCTTTGTAGACAAGTTCCCCAAGGATACGGAACTGTACCGTATTATGACCACGAAACCGCAGGAAGTGAAGGAGGAAGATGAAGTATGACCGCACAGCAGATTACCAATGGCCTGGGCCTGAGAAAAGCGCTGGCCATCGAATGTGCCAAGCTGATCGACAACACCAGAAAGGCATCCAACTATTGTTATGCAATGGAACGGGAGTATAAGATGCTTTCTCCCAAGGGATATGCCGGTTTTCAGCGGATCTACAATATCTGGACCGATGGACGCAAGGAGGTTCCCCCTCTGTTTATCGGCGATATTATCCGTGACCGTGATATGGCCAGAGGAACAATTATTTCTATCTGGCTGTATTACTCCGCTTATCCGGAGGGAGAATTGCGTGAACTGCCCATGTATCTGGAAACCAATCTTCTTCTGGAAGAAATGATGTGCGGTGGCTGGTATGCGTAAACAGGAGCCAAGGCTGCAATTTACGGATGAAGAACGCTCCGATCCGGCGCTGAAGCACTCCGTAAAGAAAGCGGAAAAGGCTGCGAAAAAGGCAGATGCTGCCCAGGTGAAAGTCCCGAAAAAGACCGTTCCGGTCAAAGAACGCACCGTTGATCCTGCCACCGGCAAGGCTTCGGTGCGTTTGCGTTTTGAGGAAGTGGACAAGAAAAAACCGCCCTCCAAGCTGACCCATGCGGCAAAGGATGCGCCGGTCAATGCGGTGGTCGGTGCCGCTCACCGAGAGGTCAGGGAAAGCGAACAGGATAATGTGGGTGTGGAAGCTGCCCATAAAATAGAGGAAGCAGCGGAAACCGCTGGCCGTATCGTACAGGAAAGCTACTATGCCCATAAGTTGCGTCCCTACCGGAAAGCGGCCCAGGCAGAGCGGCGATTGGAAAAAGCCAATGTGGATGTGCTGACCAAGAAAGCGATGCAGGAGAATCCGGAGCTGTATAGCAATCCCGTGTCCCGCTGGCAGCAGAAACGGGCCATTAAAAAACAGTATGCGGCAGCAAAGCGAACCGGCGAAGCGGCGGCATCCACCGTTCAGAATGTCCAGGGTACGGCGAAAGCAGCCCAAAAAACGGCAGAGGGAGTCGAAAAGGTCGGCTCCTTTGTCTATCGCCATCGCCGTGGTATCGGTATTGCCCTGGGATTCTTTGTGCTGCTGGCGCTGATGCTGAACAGCCTGTCCTCCTGTTCCATCCTGTTTGAAGGTGTGCTGTCCGGCATTACCTCCACAACCTATCCTTCCGAGGATGCGGATATGCTGGATGCAGAAGCGGCCTATGCCGCCATGGAACAGGACTTGCAGTATGGGCTGGACAACTACGAGCGGCTGCACCCCGGCTATGACGAATACCACTTCGATCTGGATGAAATCGGCCATGACCCTTATGTGCTGATCTCTATTCTGACAGCCTACCATGGTGGGCCGTGGACGATAGAGGAAGTCCAGGGAACGCTGCAAATGCTCTTTGAAAAGCAGTACATCCTGACGGAAACCGTGGAAACGGAAACCCGATACCGCACGGAAACAATGATTGGTGAGCGGCCTGCTACCGACCCATACACCGGCGAGTATTTGTATGACGAAGATGGCTGGCTCATTTGGGAGGAATACGAGTATGAGGAAGAAGTGCCGTATACCTACTACATCTGCACCGTGGAACTGGAAAATTTCAACCTGTCCCATCTGCCCATCTACATCATGGGCCAGGATCAGCTGGAAATGTACGCAGCCTATATCTCCACCTACGGCAACCGGCCCGATCTGTTCCCGGAAAGTCAATATCCCGGTGTCAATATGCGTGGCGACTATACGGACTATGACATTCCCCTGGAAGCGTTGGAGGATGAAGTGTTCGCAGCCATGATTATGGAAGCGGAGAAATACCTGGGCTATCCCTATGTGTGGGGCGGCAGCTCTCCCTCCACTTCCTTCGACTGCTCCGGGTTTGTATCCTGGGTCATCAATCACAGCGGCTGGGATGTGGGCAGACTTGGCGCACAGGGACTGTTGAACATCTGCACCCGTGTTTCCAGCTCCAATGCCCGTCCCGGCGACCTGATTTTCTTCCAGGGAACCTACGATACCACCGGGGCATCCCATGTGGGCATCTATGTGGGTAACGGCATGATGATCCACTGCGGCGATCCCATTTCCTATGCCAATATCAATTCGAGTTACTGGCAGAGCCATTTCCTTGCATTTGGCAGACTGCCCTGAAAAGGAGGTTGAAACCTTATGAATCCGAAAATTAAGAAGATCAATGCGGAGTACGCAAAGAACGCCGCAAAGATCGACGAGCTTCAGGCCCGTCAGAAGGAACTGATCCGGCAGCGCACGGAACTGGAAAACAACGATATTCTGGAACTGGTGCATAGTCACAATCTGGGTATTACCCAGCTGGCTGCGTTGCTTCGGACTATGAAAGATACCCCTGTCAGCGGTGTGCAGGGAGAAAGCGAGGATGATACCCATGACGAAATCTAAGCGGATTATGAGTTTCCTGCTTGCGGTCATGCTCGTTTTGGGCATCACCCCGCTGACGGCCTTTGCCTACGCCAACGAGGAAGCTGCTTCCGGCCAGACGGAAGCAACGACTCCCATCGAAGAAAACACCGGGAAAGCAGATACCGACACACAGGAGAACAGCACGGAGGAAGTGCCCTATTCCTATACCATTTCCGAGGACGGCAAGATCACCATTACCATCAACGGTGAGGAATGGGATTTGGATACCGAGGATGCGGAGGAAAGCACTACCATCGGCAAGGTCGTGACCAAAGGTTCCCGGCTGAATCTGCGTACCGGTGCCGGTATGAACTATGAGATCATCGACCAGCTGCGCCCCGGCGAGGAAGTGACCGTCATTGGCACCGAAGGTGACTGGTATAAAGTGATCGTCCCGGAAAAGACCGGATATGTTCATAGCGACTATCTGGAACTGCTGGAAACCGCTGAGGAAAACAGCGAGATCGATTCTGCCATGCTGATGCTTCTGCTGACTATGATGTTCCAGAATATGGGCGATGTATCTGCAACGGAACCGGAATTCCAGGCATCTTTCACACCGGGCGGAAATCTTTCTCTGATCGATGATATTTTGCAGGTAGAAGTTCCCGCTACGGAGGATACAGAACTGAAAGAGAAGCAGTTCATTACCCTCCAGTCCAAGAGCGGCAATTACTTCTACCTTGTGATTGACCGCACCGGCGACACAGAAAATGTGTACTTTATGAACCTTGTAGACGAAGCGGACCTGATGGCCCTGATCGAAACCGAGGAAAAGGCTGCGCCGGTCTGCTCCTGCAAGGAAAAATGTGCTGCGGGTGCCGTCAATACCGGCTGCGAGATCTGCCATACCAACATGACTGAGTGTGCCGGTGTGGAAGCAAAACCGGAACCCACGGAAGAATCCACCGAGCCGGTGGAGGAACCGGAGCCTGAATCCGGCAGTAATCCCATTGTATTGCTTCTGATTCTTGCCCTGCTGGGCGGTGGTGGCGTATTTGCCTATATTAAGTTCTTCAAGAATAAGCCTGCAACAAAGGGCAATGCCGATCTGGATGACTATGACTACGGCAGCGAGGATGACGAGGACATCCCCTGGGAGAGTGAGGATGACGAGTCTGCCGGCGAGGAAAACAGTGGGGACAATGCCGATTGACACACTTCACGGACAGTCCTTATGAACGCATGATGACGCAGAAACCCAGCGGTGGGGCCAGTCTCCACCGCAATACTCTCCCCAAAGATCATCCCTGCTATGGCTGTACATTTGTCGATCAGGTATGTGTGGGTATCTGCCACCGGGAACTGCTGGCCCATTTGGAGAAAGGAAAGAAAAAACAGTGAATATCCTGAAAACGATGTTTATGGTCATGGTTGTATTTGATGTGGTTTACTTTTTCCTCTACTTCGGCCATGACCTTTGCAGCACAATCTACACCAAAATTACAAAGAAAAAGAAGCCGGATACCCTGAATTTTGAAATTGATGTGGAGGACGAGGAGTTCAGTCTGGCTCCGCCCTTATGCGTGGATTCCATTCGTCTGGTGTATGGGAGCCGCTGCAAGGACTTGGTGACGGACAGAATCCTGCCCCTCTCCAAAGAAATCTCGGAGCAGCTGAATGAGGAAGATAAAACCTTTGTCATTCTGTTGCTTTCCTCCTGCTTCAGGTATCTGAATCTTCATGCCCCGAAGCATGAGCAGAACTTCTCCATGGTCATGGAAATGCTGAACGCAGCGCAGGCTATTTTCGATCCGGAAGCACGGGACCCCCTCGATATGCTTATGGAGGATAGCCTGTCCGATAGGTTCAATATGCCTGCCTACTATCTGGACTATCAGAAATATCGGTTCGCCTGTAAGAATAAGGCCCATATTCTGACCGTCTGCAAGGTACTGATCCTGGCTGTGCTGAAAAAGCTGTACGGAGAATACTACTGCCCCAATGACGAGTTGTATGTACACGATTCTGCGGAAGCGAAGCTGAGAGCGGCAAAAATCGAAGCCATTGACCTGGACTTTGAATACGGCGAGGATGCCGATGCAGAAATGGAGGATGTGTAAATGAACTGCCGACTTGTAATCACAGAAAAGCCCTCCGTGGCACAGAGTGTTGCTGCGGTGATCGGCGCAAAGACACGCCGTGACGGTTATTGGGAGGGCGGCGGCTACCGTGTCAGCTGGTGTATGGGCCATCTGGCCGGCCTTGCCGATGCGCAGCAGTATGACCCCAAGTATACCAAGTGGCGTTATGATGATCTTCCCATCCTTCCGCAGAACTGGAAGTTTGTTGTGGATAAGAACAAGAAAAAGCAATACGATGTACTGCATCGATTGCTGAACGATCCGCAGGTTACTGAGGTCATCAATGCCTGCGACGCAGGTCGGGAGGGCGAAGCAATCTTCCGGACGGTGTACGAGTTGACCGGGTGCAGGAAACCCATGAAGCGGCTGTGGATTTCTTCTATGGAAGATGAAGCGATCCGCAAAGGCTTTTCCGATCTGCGCCCCGGTAGTGATTACGATGGGCTACATCATGCCGCCTTGTGCAGAAATAAAGCGGACTGGCTGGTTGGCATCAATGCCACCCGGCTTTTTTCGGTTCTCTATGGCAGAACCTTAAACATTGGCCGGGTCATGTCCCCCACATTGGCCCTGCTGGTACAGCGGGAAGCGGATATTTCCGCGTTCCAGCCGGAATCGTTTTACAATGTGGTGCTGGCCCTGACGGACTTCACCGCAGTCAGTGAGCGTTTCAACGATGCCGCTGCCGCCCGTGGACTCCAGGTGGCTTGCGCCGACAATGCTGCCGTTGTACAGAGTGTGGAACGGAAAGAAAAAAGTGAGAAGGCACCGGCGCTGTATGATCTGACCACACTCCAGCGGGAAGCGAACCGGCTGTTGGGATACACGGCCCAGCAGACCCTGGACTATGTGCAGAGTCTGTATGAGAAAAAGCTGTGTACTTACCCCCGAACAGACAGCCGCTTCCTTACCTCCGATATGGCCGCTGCACTGCCGGTGCTGGTGAATCTGACCGCAAAATATATGCCCTTCGCCAAGGGTATTGCGGTCCGGATGGATGCAGGCCGTGTTATCAATGATGGAAAGGTCAGCGATCACCATGCCATCATCCCCACCCGAAACATTCAGAATATGGACAGAAATGCGCTGACCGTTGGGGAACGCTCTGTGTTGGAGCTGATCTGTCTGCGGCTGCTGTGTGCGGGGGCCCAGCCTTATGAATATGCGGAAACTACGGTAACACTCCGCTGTGCCGACCATACCTTTACAGCCAAGGGCAGAGCGATCCTGAACATGGGCTGGAAGCAGTATGAACAGAACTACCGTAATTACATGAAAAATGCCCCTGAAAAAGAACCTGACAGTGATGCCAAAAATCTGCCCATTGTGACGGAGGGACAGTCCTTTGCGGTTATGGTTCCCGGCATCAAAGAAGGAAAGACCACTCCGCCCAAGCACTTTACCGAGGACAGTCTGTTGTCCGCCATGGAAACTGCCGGTGTGAAGGATATGCCCGAAGATGCGGAGCGCAAAGGGCTGGGTACCCCGGCCACCCGTGCCGGTATTCTGGAAAAACTGGTATCTGCTGGTTTCGTGGAGCGAAAGAAATCCAAAAAGACGGTGCAGCTGATCCCCACCCAGGCTGCGGTATCCCTGATTACGGTACTTCCGGAACAGCTGCAATCTCCGCTGCTGACTGCGGATTGGGAATACCGGCTGAAGGAGATCGAGCGTGGCGAAGCGGAGCCGGAACGGTTCATGGCGGAGATCTGCGCCATGCTTCAGGAACTGGTATCCACCTACCGTGTTATTCAGGGAGCAGAGGTGCTGTTTCCCACCAAGGCAGATTCCGTAGGTATCTGTCCCCGCTGCGGAGGACAGGTTGCCGAGATGCCCAAAGGCTTCCTCTGCCAATCCCCGGACTGCAAGTTCGCTATCTGGAAAAACAGCCGGTTCTTTGCAGCGAAGCGAAAGACCGTTGCGAAGCCCATTGTGCAGGCCCTTCTGAAAGACGGACGGGTGAAGCTGACTGGCTGTTATTCGGAAAAGACGGGCAGAACCTACGACGCAACGGTCATTATGGCGGACAACGGCGAAAAGGTGGATTTCAGCATGGAGTTTGCTCCCCGGAAAGGCGGCAGGAAATGAGCCTGTCGTTGTATGAGCAGGAAACCATCATCCTGTATAACCAGGGAGAGAGCACCGCTGAAGTATACACCCATGATCCGAAGCTGGTGACCAAGCTGGAAAAACTGGCACAAAAATTCCCGGAGCAGGTGATCCGGAAAAATCAGCTGACCTTTCTGGTGCCAAAGCGCTGTGTCCAGATTCGGGAGCCTTACAGCGAACAGCGTCGTGCTGCTGCCAGAGAGCGGGCGCTGGCAAGTGGCTGTCGTCCTCCCAAACGGGAAGCCGCTGCCAAAACAGAATAATGCTGCGCCCCGGTTCAGATTCTTCCCGTCTGTTCCGGGGCCGTTTTTTTACTGCTGCGAAAGGAGTGAATACCCATGGCAGAGCAGAAACAATCCAATAAAGACCGCTTGCGGGAGATAACCGAGGGCATTGAGCAGGGCATCAAGGAACTGTTTGACAGCGAAAAATACCGGCAGTACCTGTCTGTAATGTCCAGGTTCCACCGCTATTCGGTGAACAACACCATGCTGATCTATATGCAGCGGCCTGATGCGACCCTGGTTGCCGGGTACAACAAATGGCGTGACCAGTTTGAACGCCATGTAAAACGGGGCGAACATGGCATAACCATCATTGCCCCTACCCCATACCGGAAAAAGATCGAGGAGCAGAAACTGGACCCGGATACCAAGGCTCCCATGCTGGATGCAGAGGGCAAAGTTATCATGGAGGAAAAGACCATTGAAATCCCCATGTTCAAGCCGGTGAAGGTATTCGATGTAAGCCAGACGGATGGAAAACCGCTGCCCCATCTTGCCAGCGACCTGACCGGCGATGTCCAGCAGTTCGATGCCTTTATGGAAGCCCTGCGACGCACTTCCCCGGTGCCTATCTCCGTCCTGCCCATTGAGCGGGACACGGATGGTTTCTTCAATCTGGACAGCCAGAGCATTACCATCCGGGCCGGGATGAGCGAGGTGCAGACCGTTTCCGCTGTGGTGCATGAGATCACCCATGCCATTCTTCACAATGACAAGGAGGAACCGGCTCCCGTGGAGGGTGATGCTGCCCAGCCTGCGAAAAAGAAAGACAGGCATACGGAGGAAGTGGAAGCGGAAAGTGTTTCCTATGCGGTGTGCCAGTATTTCGGTATCCAGACCGGCGACAACAGCTTTGGCTATATCGCCGGATGGTCCCAGGGAAAGGAACTGAAGGAGCTGCGGGAAAGTCTGGAAACCATCAATAAAACCGCCAATCAGCTGATTACCTCCATTGACCGGCATTTTAAGGAAATCTGCAAGGAGCGAGGGATCGAGCTGAACACTTCCCAGCAGCTTCCGGAAACGGAGCCAGTTGCACCGCAACCGAAGATTCCGGAAACCGTTGCGCCTGAACAGGTAGATTACCGGATCATAAGCAATTTCCGCAGGGCGGCTCCCGAAGATACCACCTACATCCAGGCGTACACCTACACCGGGAATGAAGCGCCGGTGCCAGGAGAGGTGCTGTATGTTGGCACTTATGATAAGTGTCTGGAACTGCAAGAGGGGCTGAAATCCGGTGCCGTTACCGCTGATGAGGTGAAGGCCATGAACGAGGACGAAAAGCTATACCTTGTTTCGGACTTCCGGTATCTGCATATCCAGCGCACCGATTCCGGTTTTGATTATTCCATTTACGATAAGGACACCCTGGCACTGCTGGATGGCGGACAGCTGGATAAACCGGATGCCCATATATCTACTGCCTGTGTGGAAATTTGTGAACTGTATGGCCTGGATTCCTATAAGGTTTCCTATGCGCCGCTGGCCATGGTGGAGGCTTTGCAGGATGCCCAGCAAATCCCGGACATTACGGCAGAGCCTATTTTTCAGGAGGATTCCCACAATGACAGCATACCGGAACTGACTCTCGACCAATACCCCATGCCCGATCCGCAGCTGACGGTTGCAGATTTGGAAGCGCACAGCTACCTGGACGGGGATATGCTGCCCCTGTCCAGAGATAGGGCAATGGAACTGCACGAGAAGGACTTTACCGTATATGCCATTTCCGGTGACGGTGATGCGGAGATGATCTTCGACGCAGAGGATTTTACCACCCATGCTGACACCGTGATTTTTGCGGTGGAGCGGGAGGAATGGGAACGCAGCCCGGACTTCCATCAGCGGACTGTGGATCGGTTGTCCCAGCAGGAGCAGCGGGAACAGGCATTTTTGCAGTACAGCGCAGACTGCTTCGCGATTTATCAGCAAAAGGATGATTCCCCCGGACGGTTCCGGCCTTTTGACGAGCAGAAAGGCGGTGTCCAGCGCAGCGGCTATGATCTTGTGTACACCGGCGAGCTGTCCGGTGATGTAACCCTCAATGCCCATTTGGGTTCTCTGTGGTACAAATTCAATCAGGAGCATCCGGCAGACTACCACCGGCCCAGCCTGTCTGTCAGCGACATCGTTGCGCTGAAGGTGGGTGGTGTTGTATCCTGTCACTATGTGGACAGCATCGGTTATAAGGATGTTCCCGATTTTCTCCGTCCAGAGAATTATCTGCGCAATGCGGAGATGCTGATCGAGGATGACTACAACATGATCGACGGCATCATCAACAACGGCACCCGGCAGACGGAACCGGCTCCGGAGCGGAAAAAGAAGTCGGTTATGGAGCAGCTGAAGGAAGCACCGAAGCAGCCACGGAAGAAAACAGCGCAGAAGAAATGCGCAGAACAGGAGTTATAATCATGTACGATACTTTTACCTTTGAAGAAACCAATCTGATGTGCATTTACAATGCTGGAGCAGACGGAACCCGGAACGGTCTGATCGCTGCGCTGGAAAAGATGCAGCGGCATCTGGAAACCGATGAAACGGAGCTGGCAGAAATGACGGCATCCGTTCTTTCCAAGCTGTACGGCATGAGCGACGCTGAATTTGCACAGCTGGACCTCTATCCCGATTTTGATGAATAATCCCATACCTTGCAGGGAGCGGCCTTCGGGTCGCTCCTTTGCTGTATCCAAGGCTGAAAGGAGGTAAACGATCATGCCTACAAAAGCTCAGATGTATGCGCAGATGGCCGATAAAATGGCTGTTCAGCTGACCGGCAGCTGGATGGAATGGACGGCGTTCCTGACTACCGCATCCAGACTCTACAAGTACCCCTTCCATGAGCAGCTGATGATCTACGCCCAGCGTCCAGATGCAACCGCCTGCGCAGACTACGAACTGTGGAACAAACGCATGGGCCGCTATGTCCGCCGTGGTTCCACGGGCATCGCCCTGCTGGATGACAGTGGGGATCGGGTCCGGCTGCGTTATGTTTTTGATATTTCCGACACCGGAGAACGGGAACACTCCCAGCGACCTTTCCTGTGGAAGATGGAAGCAGACCACATCGAACCGGTACAGACCATGCTGGAAAACAAATTCGGTGTTACCGGAAAAGAGGGGCTTGCCCAGCAGCTGGCAGATGTGGCCGCAATGCTGGCAGATGAATACTGGCAGGACAACCAGCACGATGTCCGCCGCATCGTTGACGGTTCGCTGCTGGAAGAGTATGATGATCTTAACCTGATGCTGCAATTCAAATCTGCGGCAACGGTGAGTATCACCTATTCCCTGATGTCCCGCTGCGGTCTGGAGCCGGAACAGTATTTTGACCATGAGGATTTCATGGCAATCTTTGATTTTAATACACCCCAGGCCATTTCTTCCCTGGGCACAGCGGTCAGCCAGATCAATCAGCAGATTCTGCGGCAGATCGGCATTGTGATCCAGAACACAGAACGGGAAAAATTACAGAACAAAAACCATGAGCATACCGATGAAAGGAGCGCAAGCCATGAAAAACAACCTGAATTATCTCCAGACCGGGGATTATCTGATCCCGAACCTGACCCTGACCAATCCTCCCACGAGGCCCCTGGGCAAGTACGGCAGGATGAGAAAGACCTACCTGAAGGAGCATCGTCCGATCCTGTACAGCCAGCTGCTCCTGTCGGAGAAGCTGTACCCGCACCTGTTGGAGATCGAGGACGCAGCGAACAGCAGATTGGAACTGCTGATGCCCCGGCTGATGCAGGCCGCAGGCGTAACGGAAGAACTGAAGGCCAGCGATCCCATGAAGTGGGTGGGACTGGCGAACAACTGCAAGGCCCAGGCCGAGGAGCTGATTCTGGCGGAGCTTATCAACAGCTAAGTTTTGAACTGTTCCTGTCCGAAGCGGAACAAATCAGTCAGATAGATCAAGCGGAGAGCGTATCGGTTACGCCCTCCGCTCTTACTTTTCCCCAGGAATATATTGACCATTTCCTGCGCCTGGGTTCCAATACTGACGATCACCGCACGGTGCTGGTCAATGAACTTTCGAAGCCCAAGTCCCAGGAACACATGGTAGACTTCGTGCAGAAGATCTATCACGGTGCCAACGGTCTGAAGATCGACGGAAGCAATATCAGTGTTTGGTTTAGCGAGGATGGGATGCGGATTGCCAGAGGGGATTCTGCCCGGTATGCCCGGACAGCGCAGACTGTGCCCTGGGATGCCGTAACCGCGAGAATCGGGGAACTGATCGAACAGGGGCAATTTGCCACCAATGTGGAGCTAACCGAAGCTCCCAGCTATGAACGCAAACGCATTGCGGAACAGATTTGGTATGTTGCCCGGAATATCTCTGAGGAATACCGGGATGCCCATTTGACCTCTGTGCGTGGTCTGCGTGGTGGGTTCCCGGATGAAACGGAAGTAATTGCTTCCCGGCTTATGGAGCCGGAGTCCCTGGAAACCATCATCCGGGAGTTTCAGGAACTGGTCACTGCCCGTCAGCAGGGAGAAGCAGTGCTGCGGTTCCGTCATCCCAGGCCGGAGCCTGTGCTGGACAGTTTGGTGGGATTGACCCTGCCCCGGAAAACATTCCCCTCCGAACTGACAGAGATTCCCCAGGCAGCCGGATTCATTACAGAGGATGAAATCAACGAAGCCTTGTCTGGCGGCAGCAATTACCAGGGCAGCAAGGGCAGAATCTATGATTTTTACCAGACCAATCCCACACCAAAGGATCAAATCGCTTTCTTAAAAAAGGAATATGGGACCGGCGGCGGAAACAATGCGCTGTCCCGGTGCTTCCGCAGTGATGAGTGGTATGACGGCAAGGGTATCCGTTATACGAAACCCAACTGTGCCGAGGTAACATTGACCTGGACGAAGGTTGCCAAGCGCATGAGTGAACTGATGCGCACCGGACGGTTCTATACCCCGGAACAGCTTGCCCAAAAGCAAGCCCTGGATGCGGAAAAGGCTGCTGCCAAAGTTGCGGCAGAAGCAGAAAAGGCAACTGAAGAATCCCAGCCGAAAATGGAACCGGTAACGGAAGAACCGGTGACAGAAACGATTTGGGGATATAACTCCATCAAGGAAGCCCATCCCAATGATATTGTTCTGTATCAGATAGGCGACTTCTTTGAAATGTACGGCGAAGATGCGGCCATTGCTGCTGAGAAGCTGGACTTATACCTTGCAACCCGGCCCATTCCGACAGGTGGCCGTGTTGATATGTGCGGTATTCCCAAGCATCGGCTGGAACAGTATGTGGAGCAGCTGCGGCAGGCGCATAATGTGACCATTGCCGCCGTGGATGAAGCAACCGGCCAGCATAAGCCTTATTCTCTGGAAAAGCTGCAACCGGCAGTCGAAGCGGAGCCTGCCCAGCCAACGATCCGGGAGCAGTACGAGAAATACAAGCCTGTTGTAATTGCTGCCATCACCGAAGATACCGCATATCGCAATGCCTGCGGCCACTCTGACCGTGAAAATGCGGTAATCGAGGGCAATGCCGCTGTGCGCCGTGCTATTCTCAGCTCCGGGGATTTGGAGCTGATCCAGCTGTATTCGGATGTTCCGGAGTTCCGCAACCGGCTCCATCAGGAAGTCATTGAGGAAACTCAGCCCAAGCTCCATGAGCTTCTACGTCCGCTGCATCAGGATGACATTGATGATGCGCTGCGCCGGTGGAATGGGAATATGGATAGTAAGCGGGCGGTTGTCCGGTACATGGAACAGCATGGCAGAGAAAAAGCTACCGCAGAATGGCTGGCCCGTGAATATGGCGGCGAAAGCAATCAGCCCTTTGTTGTCCGGGATGGAAGCCCGGAGCGGACAGAACTACCCTGGCCCAAGGTGCAGCGCCGCATTGCCCAGTTGATCCGGACGGAAAAATTCTATACCCAGGATGAATATGACCGTCTGGAAGATATTGACCCGGTGGCAATCCGGGAGCGGCTGGATGCTCACAAAGACAGCGATTCGCCCTTTGTCCAGCAGGTAATGCGGGATGTGGAAGCCATTGCCCGTCAGGAACAACCAATCCCTGAAACCGAGGTGGATGAAAGTCGGTTTGCCGACGAACAGTTTGCCAGGGAAAATCTGATCCCCGGCGAAACTACCTTTGAAATCGACGGCAGAACCTTTATGGTAGATCGGGTGAACCTGGATGCCGGTTCCGTCAACTTCCAGGACATCACTTTCTCCAATGCCACGGGATTCCCTATCTTCCGCACGGAACCCATTTCCTTTGTGCGACGCCACATGGAGGAAATGGAGGAAGCGCAGACACCGGAAGAACCCTCCAAGTTTATAACGGACACGGTTGCGGTCTATCCTGGTGAGAAGCACAATATGCCCTACGATATTGTGGTTCAAACGATCCGCACGGAAGAACCGGAGCCGCCCCAGCCGGTTCCCGAAGCAGAGAACTTCCGTATTACTGACAAGGATTTGGGTGTTGGCGGAGCAAAAGCGAAATTTCATGCCAATATCAACGCAATCAAGCTGCTGAAACATTTGGAGGAGGAAGGCAGACAGGCCACCCCGGAACAGCAGGAAGTGCTGTCCCGGTATGTGGGTTGGGGCGGTCTGGCAGATGCCTTTGACAGCAGCAAGGCCGGTTGGTCGGAAGAATACAAGCAGTTGAAAGAGCTGCTGACACCGGCTGAATACGATGCCGCCAGAGCATCCACCCTGAACGCCCACTATACCAGCCCTACGGTGATTCAGGCCATCTATGAAGCGGTTGGCAGAATGGGCTTTACCACCGGCAATATCCTGGAACCTGCCTGCGGTGTCGGCAATTTCTTTGGTATGCTGCCCCAGGAAATGTCCGGTTCCCGGCTGTACGGTGTGGAACTGGATTCCATCAGCGGGCGCATCGCCCAGCAGCTTTACCCCAAGGCGGACATTACGGTTGCTGGTTTTGAAACCACGGATCGCCGTGACTTCTATGACCTCGCCATTGGCAATGTCCCCTTTGGTCAGTACAAGGTCAATGACCGGGCTTATAACAAGCTGGGCTTCAACATCCACAACTATTTCTTCGCCAAGGCGCTGGATCAGGTTCGCCCCGGTGGTGTTGTGGCCTTTGTCACCAGCCGGTATACCATGGATTCCAAGAATCCGGAAGTCCGCAAGTATCTGACACAGCGGGCGGATCTGCTGGGAGCCATCCGTCTGCCCAATAATGCGTTCAAGGCCAATGCCGGTACGGAAGTAGTTTCCGATATTATCTTCCTCCAGAAGCGGGATCACCCAACCGTGGAAGAACCGGATTGGGTGCATACCGGACGCAATGAGCAGGGCTATGTCGTCAACAACTATTTCCTGTCCCATCCGGAGATGGTGCTGGGCAACAGCACAGAGGAAAGCACCGCACACGGTATGGACTACACAGTGGAGCCTATCGAAGCATTGGAACTGTCCGATCAGCTGCACGATGCGGTAAAGTATATCCGTGGAACCTATCAGGAAGCGGAGCTGCCCGACCTGGGCGACGGTGAAGCTATCGACACGTCCATCCCTGCTGACCCCAATGTGAAGAACTATTCCTATACCATTGTGGATGGCGATGTGTACTACCGGGAAAACAGCCGCATGGTCAAGCCTGATCTGAACACCACTGCCATGGAACGGGTAAAGGGCATGGTGGAGCTGCGGGACGGTGTGCATCATCTGATCGACCTTCAGATGTGGGAGTCCGATCCTCTGGAAATCCGTCAGGAACAGCAGCGGCTCAACGATTTGTACGATGCCTTTTCTGCTAAGTTCGGCCTTATCAATGACCGGACAAATCGGCTGGCCTTCTCGGATGATTCTTCCTATTATCTGCTGTGTTCTCTGGAAGTGCTGGACGAGGACGGCAAGCTGAAGCGCAAGGCGGATATGTTCACCAAGCGAACCATCAAGCAGCACCAGGCAGTCAGCACCGTGGACACAGCCAGCGAAGCACTTGCGGTTTCCATTGCGGAAAAAGCCTGTGTGGATATGGAGTATATGTCCCGGCTCACCGGAAAAAACACGGAGGAAATTGCCGCAGAACTGAAAGGTGTCATTTTCAAAGACCCCTCTTTCGGAAATGACCCGCTTTCCGGATGGCAGACCGCTGACGAATACCTGTCTGGCAATGTGCGCCAGAAACTAAGGGCTGCACAACGGGCCGCTGACCGTGATCCTTCTTTTGCGGGGAATGTGGAAGCCCTGAAAGCTGCCCAGCCTAAAGACCTGGATGCTTCGGAAATTGAGGTGCGTTTGGGGGCCACCTGGATTCATCCGGACTATATCCGCCAATTCATGTACGAAACCTTTGATACGCCCCGGTATCTGCGTGGGGCTATCGATGTGAAGTATTCTGCGTTCACCGCCGAATGGCAGATAACCGGTAAGACCAAAATCGGATACAACAACATTGCAGCCTATACCACCTACGGTACAGACCGGGCAAATGCTTACCGCATCCTGGAAGATTCTCTGAATCTCCGGGATGTTCGCATTTATGACACGGTTGAGGACGCAGATGGCAAGGAGCGCCGTGTACTGAACGCCAAGGAAACCACCCTGGCGGCGCAGAAACAGCAGGCCATCCGGGATGCGTTCAAAGACTGGATCTGGCGTGATCCGGAGCGCAGACAGGCCCTGGTACGTCAGTACAACGAGGAAATGAATAGCACCCGGCCCCGTGAATATGATGGCAGTCATATTGTTTTCTCTGGCATGAACCCGGAAATCACACTGCGGGAGCATCAGAAGAATGCCATTGCCCATGTGCTTTACGGTGGAAACACCCTGCTGGCACACGAAGTGGGAGCGGGCAAGACCTTCGAGATGGTCGCCGCTGCCATGGAGAGCAAGCGGCTGGGTCTGTGCAGTAAGTCCATCTTTGTTGTGCCGAACCACCTGACCGAGCAGTGGGCATCTGAGTTCCTGCGGCTGTACCCCTCTGCCAATATTCTTGTCACCACCAAAAAGGACTTTGAAACCCATAACCGCAAAAAGTTCTGCGCCAGAATTGCCACCGGCGATTATGATGCGGTCATCATTGGACACAGCCAGTTTGAACGCATTCCCATCAGTAAGGAGCGGCAGGAGCGGCTGCTTCAGGAACAAATTTGGGAGATCACCGAGGGTATTTCTGAGGTGGAAGCCAGCGGCGGTGAACGGTTCACCGTCAAACAGCTGGAGCGAACCAAGCGCAGTCTGGAAGCCAGACTGGAAAAGCTGCGGGCCGATCACCGGAAGGATGATGTGATTACCTTTGAGCAGCTGGGCGTTGACCGGATGTTTGTGGACGAGGCCCACAACTATAAAAATATGTTCCTCTATACAAAAATGAGGAATGTAGCCGGTCTTTCCACCACCGATGCGCAGAAATCCAGTGATATGTTTGCCAAGTGCCGGTATCTGGATGAAGTCACCGGAAGCCGGGGTATCGTCTTTGCCACCGGTACTCCCGTTTCCAACAGTATGACAGAACTGTACACCATGCAGCGGTATCTGCAATATGACCGTTTACAGCAGATGGGCATGACCCACTTCGACTGTTGGGCATCCCGATTCGGTGAAACTGTTACCGCCCTGGAACTGGCTCCGGAGGGAACCGGCTATCGGGCAAGGACCCGGTTCAGCAAATTCTTCAATCTGCCGGAACTGATGAACCTGTTCAAAGAGGTTGCGGACATTAAAACCGCCGACCAGCTGAATCTGCCCACTCCGGAAGTGGAGTATCATACGGTTGTAGCCAAGCCTACGGAACATCAGCAGGATATGGTTGCCGCTCTGTCTGAACGAGCCGCAGAAGTCCATGCCGGTAATGTCGATCCTTCCGTCGATAATATGCTGAAAATCACCTCCGATGGCCGCAAGCTGGGGCTGGATCAGCGTATTATCAATCCGCTGCTGCCTGACCAGGAGGGCACCAAGGTCAACCAGTGTGTATCCAACATCATGCAGATATGGCGGGACGGCGAAGCTGAAAAGCTGACGCAGCTGGTATTCTGCGATATTTCCACCCCGAAAGCAGCTCCCAGCCGAAAGGTTGCCAAGGGGGTCAGTGGTAATCTTGATAATCCGGAACTTCATGCCATCGAAACCATGGTGCCGCTGCCTGATCCGGAGCCTGCTTTTACGGTATATGATGATATTCGCAGCAAGCTGATCGCCCAGGGTGTTCCCCCGGAGCAGATTGCGTTCATCCATGAAGCGAATACGGAAGTCCGGAAGAAAGAACTATTCGCCAAGGTCCGCACCGGACAGGTCCGGGTGCTGCTGGGTAGTACCTCCAAAATGGGAGCCGGTACCAATGTGCAGGATCGGCTTGTGGCGATCCATGATTTGGATTGTCCCTGGCGACCCGGTGACTTGCAGCAGCGCAAGGGCCGCATTGAACGCCAGGGCAATCAGAACGAGCTGGTCCATGTGTACCGCTATGTAACAGAGGGCACCTTTGATGCCTACCTGTGGCAGACCGTGGAAAACAAGCAGAAATTCATCAGCCAGATTATGACCTCCAAATCCCCGGTTCGTTCCTGCGATGATGTGGATGAAACCGCACTATCCTTTGCGGAAATCAAAGCCCTGTGCGCCGGTGATCCCCGTATCAAGGAGCGCATGGATTTGGATGTGGAAGTGGCCCGCCTGAAGCTTATGAAAGCAGACCATCAAAGCAAGCAGTTTCGTCTGGAGGACAATCTGCTGACCTATTTCCCGGAGCAGATTGAAAAGAATAAGGGATTTATCCGTGGATTGGAAGCGGATATGCGGACACTGGCGGCGCATCCCCATCCGGAGGAAGGGTTTGCCGGGATGGAAGTCCGTGGGGACAGGCTTACTGACAAAGAGAACGCAGGTGCCGCCCTGCTGGATGCCTGCAAGGAAGTAAGGGGCAAGGAGCCGGTGCAGATCGGCAGCTATAGGGGCTTCGATATGTATGTGTCCTTTGATGCGTTCCACCAGGAATATGAATTGTCCTTGCGTGGCGAGATGACCCATAAGGCGACCCTGGGCGCAGACCCCCGTGGCAACCTTATCCGTATCGACAATGCGCTGGGACAGATGCAGGCCCGGTTGGATGGCGTTCATGCCCAGCTGGATAACCTGCATCAGCAGCAGATGGCAGCAAAAGTCGAGGTGGGAAAACCTTTCCCATTTGAGGAGGAGCTGCGAACCAAAACAGCCCGACTGGTGCAACTGGATATGGAATTGAATATGGATGGCAGAAAGCGGAAACCTGCCCAGCGTGAAATCGCAAAGAGTGCCAGACCCTCTGTTCTGGAAAGCCTGCGCAAGCCGGTTCCCCAGCGTACCACGGAGAAAAAGCAAAAAAACCATGAGGAGGTGCTGTGATATGAAAGAGATACCTGTTTACAAGTATCCCGGTGCTTACGCCGACGAGCATGACGAACTTCCTGCCTACCGTGCATCCACCAAGGCCAATATCGCTTGCAAGGAAGCCATTGAAGCAGCTATTCGTGACCACTACCGGGATAATCGGCTGGATGCCGATGCAACCAAGCAGGTGATCGACAGGTTCGGCTATGACCGGGTATGCCATGTGCTTGCCGTTACGATTCGACATAAGGATTGGGACGGGCGTATTTCTCCTTCCAGCAAAGCCTGGGCGCAGACAGTCCCGGTGATGGAGAACCCGGATGGTTGGGGAACGGACCGGAACCGCTATTTTGTGGTGAACAGTCACCCCGGCCTGACGGACCTTTTTCTGTCCCAGGTTCGCAAGGAAAAGGAACGGGAGAAAAAGCCCTCTGTGATCGGACAGCTGAAAGCGGCTCCGGATGCGGCAAAGGGCACCGCTGCCCGCAAACTGACCCAGGAGCGATAAGGCAATGGCAGCGAACAGAACCCGTGATGTGCAGCTGAATTTCCGTGTGTCCAAGTATGAGCTGGAACTGATCAAAAAAAAGATGTCCCAAGTTGGGACAAAAAATCGGGAAGCCTATCTAAGAAAGATGGCCATTGACGGGATCGTGGTCAATCTGGAAATACCGGAAATGAAGGAGTTGCTGTCCCTGATGCGCTACACCAGTAACAATATCAATCAGCTGACCCGCCGAGTGCATGAAACCGGGCGTATTTACGATGCGGATTTGGAGGATATACTCCAAAAACAGGATGCCCTCTGGAATGGGCTGAAAGAGATACTGACCCAGCTGGGAAAGATTTCGTAACAGGGATATAAACCCCATTCAGCGGAGGGAGAAACGGTGTTTGCGCCGTCGCTCCCTCCGCCTTTTCTTTTTGCCCTGCCGCATCCTTGGTTTTAGGCCCAAAGTGCTGTATAAATAAAGTAAGAAAACAACTGACCGTCACAAGGAGGTTCCCTATGAAAGTGATTTTGAAGATATTGACTGCCCCTGTTGTTCTGGTCCTGACTCTGTTTGTCTGGCTCTGTTCCGCCATCCTGTATTGCTCCGCTTTCGTGTTTGGGCTGGCAGGCACATTGGTTGGAATACTGGCCCTGCTGGTGTTGCTCTCCGGCAATCTTACCAATGCCCTGATCCTGGCGGTGATCGCATTCCTGGTCAGTCCGGTGGGTATCCCCATGGCAGCTGCGTGGCTGCTGGGCAAGATGCAGGATCTGCGGTATGTAATCCAGTCCATCTGAATAACAAACCAAGCTGGACAGCCGGGGCAAATGCTCCGGCTGTTTCTGCGGTCAGCTCATAAAATTTCATTGGTTGGACATACTATTATCTGAAAATATCCGTTTACATTTGCTCTGCAATATGCTATATTGTGTAGAGCGAATGTAAAGGTTGCTTTGGGAGGTGTGTCGCCGTGGATCAGATATGGAATCGTATCGAGGAAGCTGCCAAAGGGAATAACGGTTTTATCCAGACTGCCCAGGTAGAAGAACTGGGGATCAGCAGGCCCATGCTGAAAAAGTATTCTGATGCCGGTAAGCTGGAGCGCATCCGCAAAGGGCTGTATATTCTGGCCGGTGAAATTGCAGATGAATATGCGCTGCTGCAAGTCAGAAGCAAATTCGCTGTATTCTCCTACGGAACGGCATTGTATTTATGGGGGCTTTCTGATCGGGTACCCCATGTATATGATATTACCCTGCCCAGGGGCGCGAACATCAATTCTTTGAAAAAGGATGTTTCCAATCTCCGCTGTCATTATGTGCAGCAGGACATCTATGACCTGGGGATAACAGAGGTCCAGTCTCCGCAGGGGGCTATGGTTAAAGTCTATGACCGGGAGCGGTGTATCTGTGACTTGATCCGGGATAAGGGTCAGGTGGATATGCAGCTTTACACCCAGGCAATAAAAGACTATTTCAAATCCAAGCCCAATAACCGAAAGCTGCTCAAGTATGGCAGAAAGTTCGGTATCGAAGAAAAAATCAGAACCTATATGGAGGTGCTATAATGAAAACACCTGAACAGTTAAAAGGCTCCATTCGCAGCATGGCAGCGAAGAAAAATCTTCGTGCCCAGGAAGTGCTGCAAATGTTCCTGTTTGAACGCATTTTGGAGCGGCTGGCCGCATCCAAATATCAGAATAACTTCATCCTGAAAGGCGGTCTGCTGATTTCGTCCATGATCGGAATTAGTGAGCGCACTACGATGGATATGGACACAACCGTTCGCGGCATCCAGATGGAAGAAGATGAAATTGTTGCTGCGGTAAATGAAATACTGTCCATTGATGTTGGCGATGGTATTGCCTTTGAATATAAAGGTATTGAGCCGATCCGGGAAGAAGATGCCTACAATAATTTCCGCGTACATCTGCGGGCGAAGTACGGCAAAATCGACAGCCCCATGAAGATCGATGTTACTACCGGAGATGTGATTACGCCTGCTGCAATCCAGTATGATTTCCCTATGCTCTTTGATGATAAGACAGTTTCGGTCATGGCCTATACACTGGAAACCGTGCTGGCTGAAAAGTACGAAACGATTATCCGCCGAAACATCGGAACCACCAGAGCCAGAGATTTTTATGACCTGCATACCCTGTACCGGAGTCGCAAGCATGAGATCCGCCCGGAGATTCTGAAAGCGGCAGTATCACACACGGCACAGAAGCGGGACTCTGTTGAGGACATCCATGACTGGGAAGACATTCTGACAGACATCCGTGAGGAACCGGCGCTGTATCAGCTGTGGGACAACTATGTGGCAGATAACAAATACATTGGAGAGCTTGCCTTCCATGAGGTGATGGACACCGTGGAGGAAGTAGCAAAGCTGTTGGATTTCTAAATCCGCAGTTACAATATCATAAACACCAAGGGGCAGCTGTTATGGCTGCTCCTTTTTCATTGGAAGGGAGGGAAACATCATGGCAACTACGAGGATCATGCCCCTGCATTGCGGCAAAGGCAGGACTGTGGGCAAGGCCATTTCTGACATTATCGACTATGTAAAGAATCCGGAGAAAACTGATCATGGCAGGCTCATTACCAGTCATGGCTGCAACAGCCAGATTGCCGATGCAGAGTTTCTGTTTGCAAAGCAGCAGTACATCAAAAAGACAGGCCGGGTCCGTGGTGAGGATGATGTGATTGCCTACCATCTGCGGCAGTCCTTTGTTCCCGGCGAGATCACGCCGGAGGAAGCAAACCGGCTGGGCTGCGAACTGGCCCGTCGTTTCACCAAGGACAACCACGCATTTATTGTCTGCACCCATATCGATAAAGCCCATGTTCACAACCATATTATCTGGACGGCAACTACGATGGACTACGAACGGAAGTTCCGGAATTTTTGGGGCAGTTCCAAAGCGGTACGGCGGCTCAATGATACCATCTGCATAGAGAATGGTTACTCCATTGTTGAGAACCCCAAAGGCCGTGGGCAAAGCTATGACAAGTGGCTGGGAGATCGGGCAAAACTCTCCCAGCGGGAGATGCTTCGTATTGCCATTGATACCGCTCTGGCACAAAAGCCGGACGATCTGGAAGCTCTGTTGCAGATGCTGAAAGATGCCGGATATGAGATCAACAACGGTAAGCAGCTGTCCTTCCGCTGCGCCGGTCAGAAACGGTTTCTCCGCATGGATACCCTGGGAGATGGATATGCTCTGGACGATCTGCTTGCGGTGTTGAAGGGCGAGAAGTCCCATACACCCCGCAAGAGAAAAATGGTTGCCCAGGCACAGCCCCAGCTCCAGCTTGCCATTGATATTCAGGCCAAGCTGCAGGAGGGCAAGGGTGCCGGTTATGCCCGGTTTGCGTCTGTGTTTAACTTGAAACAGATGGCTCAGGCCATGAATTACATCCAGGAACATAACATTGAATATCCGGAGCTGGCAGAGATAGTTGCTGCTGCCACCGCACGGCACAATGCGCTGGCAGCGCAAATCAAGGCAGCGGAAAAACGCATGGGCGAGATTGATGTTCTGCGGAAGCATATTATCAATTATTCCAAAACCCGTGATGTGTATGTGGCCTATCGAAAGTCCGGCTACTCTAAGAAATATCTTGCAGAGCATGAATCGGAAATTCTGTTGCACAAAGCCGCAAAGAAAGCATTTGACGAGTTGGGAGTTACAAAAATCCCGACGAAGAAAAGTCTGGATACAGAGTATGCAAGACTTTTGACGGAAAAGAAAACGGCCTACGGAGAATACCGGCAGGCCCGTGATGAAATGAAGGAACTGAGTGTCACCAAGCACAACATCGACAAGTTGTTGGGCAGACAGGAACCGGAGAAATCCGAACAGGAAAAGACGCAGAATCACCGCTGATCCTGCGCCTGAAATTTTGGGGCTGGTAAGGTCATTTTGACTTTACCGGCCCGTTCTTTTTTTGTTGTCTGATCCGGTTCCTGTCCTAAAGTAGCGTCCGAAGGATGCGCAGCCGCATGATGAAATCATGCGTTCTCAGGGGGCTTGGGGGATTACCCTCAACAAGCGTTTGCGGCTATGTGGATAGCCACAAGCATTGCTTGCCGGTTTCTTTGACCGTTCTCTCTGTACCCCTCGTTTCCGGTCTCGGATAACGAAAAATAGCAGCCCCGCAGGGCTGCTACACTACTTATCGCTTGATTGCTTTGACCAGGGAGATGATGTTATCCAGCTGCTCGTTGGGCAGGGATTTTGCCAGTTCTAGCAGCTCCTGTGCCTTGGTAGGATTGTTGGAATCCAGATCGAAGAAATCCCGTGGGGTGATCCCGAAATAATCGCAGATGTAAAAGAAAGTTGCCATCGACGGATAGTTTTCTCCGCTTTCGATGCCGTTGATATAGTTGGGACTCTGACCGATAGATAAGCTCATATCTCTGGCAGATACGCCCTTGTTCATACGCAGCTGAGTCAACCGTTTGCAAAAATCTTCTCTTTCCACGCAGACCACCACCTTCCTGTTGTTGCTACAACCAATTCTACTATACAGGATACTCAATTTTACCCAGCACATCCGTGAATTTGCGTTGACTTACACGGTATAACTGGGTATAATTACTCTGAATAGGCGGTTGGCCTGGGTGATGGTCGCAATTCACCCTGTACCGGTCATTATAGAACGATTATTGCACGGAAAAACTGTACCGGAACCCTGCTTCAACATGGCCGGGTTCCGGTATTTCTTTTCTATTTCGTTGGAGGAGGACATCAATGAAAGTTACCTTTTGTGGACACAGTGATGTGGCCAATTCGGAAGAAGTTCGCGCATGGCTGTATGAAACCGTGGAGAAGCTGATCCAGCTAGATGCGGATATGTTTCTGCTGGGTGGCTATGGTGCCTTTGACCGTATGGCGGCATCTGTGGTATGGGATCTGAAACAGAAATATCCCCATATCCAGTCGGTCCTTGTAAAGCCTTATCTTGACCGGGAGATGGACGAAAGCAAATATGACTGGACGGTATATCCCGGTCTGGAGAATGTTCCGAGAAGATATGCGATTTCACACAGAAACCGCTACATGGTGGAAGAAGCAAACTTCGTTGTGGCCTATGTTCTGCACGGCTGGGGCGGTGCGGCTCAGACCCTGGAATACGCAAAGCAGAAGCAGAAAAGTATCATTCTGTATAAGAGGGACAGCCAATGAAGAAGTGTATCCTTTCCGCAATCGCCGGTGCGCTTTTTATGCTCGTTGCAATCATAATTGCCGCAAACATCAGTGCTGCCAGGAAGCAAGAGCCGCAAGAATATGAACATATTGATTATGTGTCTACAATCACGGAGTCGGAGTGCTATGTGTGCGGGAACGGCGGTGACTACACCGTATCAGCTTACTGGGGCGAGGACAATGTGGGGATCGTCAACTTGAACACCTTTGAGATGATGCGGCTGGAGATCAACCGCTATGATGATCGTGGAGAACAGATTGAAGAACCGGCTGGCTATATGTCCGGCGTAGGACTGAGCGACAAGGAAGCAGAAAGCTATGCCCATGCCTATTGCTTCCCGGACAATGCCTATGCAAGTGTTCAGATAACCGGAGTGCAGTATGCCATTGACCGGGATCTGATTCAAAGCAAACTTTGCCAAACTTGCCTCGATTCGATCAACAGTCTATGGTTCACAACGCAGCCACCGGCAGAATATGCGGTGGTCAGCTTTGAAGAAAAGACGATCCAGCCGCTGCTGAACGCACATCCCTGGTTTGTATCCGGGAACTTTGGCATTGACTGTGAGTTTAAGGAGAATGGTGCTATCGACCTGCTGATCCATTACTGTCCCAATCGGTATGAGTGATTCTGTTGCCGTTATCCTGAAGTAAAAATAAATCTCTAAACAGCGATAGACTTTTCCAACCAAAAGGTGTATAATCTAATTTTGGAAAACTACGACTGCGCTGGAAAGGGGGTTGTATCATGCTTGCACATCCGGAACTGAAGATCGCTGTCGTGGATGACCTGGAAAAGGATCGTGTTCAAATCACAGACATGGCAAGGGGTATTCTGTGCAATGAAAAGATCTCCCATAGCATTGACAGCTATGCGGATGGTAAATCCCTCCTTGACAATCTGCGCAGTGGCAAAAAATATAACCTCATCCTGCTGGATGTTCTGATGGACGAAATGGACGGTATGGCCCTTGCCAAGTCTCTGCGTGACCAGGGCGACAGCACCATGATCATCTTCATCTCCATCAGCCAGGAGCTGTGCCGCCGGGGTTATCATGTGGAGGCATCCAGATACCTTGTGAAACCTCTGGACAAAGAGGAACTGAAGGAAGCATTGCTGTATTGCCGCGAAAGATTGGCAAAAAAAGAAATCCTGCTGCCAACCGATAAGGGGCAGTACAGGACTTCTTTTGCAGATATTCAATATGTGGAAGCATTTGACCGTGGTACCCGGTTCGTTCTGACCGATGAAACGGTGGAAACGAAACTGAAATTCAGCGAGGTAGAAGCAATGCTTCCCAAGGCGAGTTTCCTTCTTTGCCACCGGGCATACATAGTCAACCTTGCCCAAACCAAGCGTATCAATCAATATGAGTTTCTGATGAAATCCGGTGCCACCGTTCCCATCAGCCGTCTGCGTTATAACGAGATCAACCGTCAGTTTGTGTCTTTCTTCCGGGATTAGCTGAGTGGGATCACGATCTCCACGACGAAGTTTCCGTTCCTCACTTCATCCAGGACCACACCTTCATATTTTGCAACGATACTGCGAATAATTTTTAATCCCAAACCGTGCTTCGGCACGGTTTCTTTTTTTGCTGACCTGTTTTGCTGCTCCGGATCAAAACTATTTTCACAGAAGACAGCAAGATAACCTGCCTTCTCGTGAATGGTCAGCTTCACAAATGGGGCTTTTGCTTTGGCGGCTGCGGAAATGGCATTGTCCATGATGTTCATAACCAAGGCACATAGATCCGGATTGGACAGGCGTAATTCAGCAGGAGCAGTTACATGGGGAATCTCAACATGGATACCTGCATCTACGGCAGCGCCAAGTCTGCCATTGATAATAATATCCAGCATTTCATTTCCGCTCTCAACGATGGGGCGGATTTTCTGATTTTGACCGATCAGCTCTGCAAGATAAGCCGTCCGTTTTTCATCACTGTCCATATCGTGGAGGGTGTGGTAGTGACGGAGCATATCATGCCGCAGCATCATGACTTCCTCATGCTGGCGGCGGAGGTTTTCGTAACTGGACATGGCCAGCTCATGCCGCTGCTGCATCAGTTGCTGTTCTGTACGGCGATTCAGTTCTGCTCTGACCGCCTCCACAAAAGCGGCAAGGAGGGCAGCAACTGTAACACCGGAAAGCGTATGGGTATAGACATAGTGTATCTGGTAGTTGAGCAGGTTAGCCGTGATTTGCTGCCAGACATAGTCTGCGCCCTCCAGGAAGAACTGCATTACCCAGCTGACAGCGATCCCGGTAAAGGCCAGCGGAATAAAGAGCCGGTAGAATCGATTTTCCTTTTTCCACCAAATGGTTCCCATCACCAGCAAGACTGTCAGGCTGATAAAGGCAAACCATAGGGGCAGATAAAGGATCACGGTAGAGAACTGAACCGGCCCTGTCGAAGCACCGGGGAATACGCTCAGAATGATGGCGTCGGCGATTACCACCAGGGCGAAGGCTCCCACCGGAATCCAGAGGAACTTCCGGCGTGTCCCACCTTGAAGTGTGAGATAGCACAGCAGCGCAAGAGCGGAAATCCGCGGAACTTCGGTGATCAGCGAGTTGGAATTGATTGCATAATACCGGAAAAAGTAGCTGGTTCCTGCGAGCTTCTGTGCCATCCAGAGAAACGCGACCACAGCAAGGCAGAGAATGCTCCAGTCCCGGCTGCGGACAAAGGCCGCAAGCAGGCTCACGGTCAACGCGAAGGCAACTGCTGCCAGAAGGGCGGTCTGGAAAGTCTCGGAGATCAAGCCGCTTTCGTAAGCATAGCCGCAGTAAAGGCGGACAGATGCAGGCCATGCGACCACAGAACTGGTCTCTGTCCATTCCGGGAAAGACTGGGCGACGGTCAGGGTCTTGCCCCGGTAGTCGGCGGGCAGACTGATGGTAATGGGGTCATCCCGGACCCACTCGCTCATGGGCAGCTGCACATAGCCGATACGGTTGTCCAGATCTGGGCAGTCGGTATAGATCAGCATATCATCCAGCCAGACGGAAAACTGCCGTTCCACAGTTCCAAGCTGCAAGGTGGGACTGTCCAGTTCTTCCTCCATGACACGGGAAAAATAGAAGGTCTGCCCTAATTGGAGACCTGTGTAACCGCCAAAACCATCGGGAGTCAACTCTGTTCGGATGCTGCCCTCCTGGGTGTAGACAGTCCAGCCCTTGGTGTCAGGACCTTCCGGGGTGGGGGCAACACCATCCCCCAGATTCATCAGGGACAGATCCAGAAAAACATCCTCCATAGGTTCCGCATACATCATAAGAACACCGGCGCAGAAAACCGCCAGGATCAGTGCAAGAATCAGCGGTCCGTGCCGTATGAGTTTATCGCACAATAGGGGTCACCTCCTATTTATAATATTCCATATTATAAATCATAATCAGGAAAAAGGATAGTGTCAATCTTCCGCTCTGACATTTCATGCAAGATTTGATACATCTCACGCAAGGCCCATTGTTTTTTGGAAACCCTTGAAATAAAATGCAAAGTGTAAAATTGGGTGAACTATCCAGAGCTACTGAAACAACGAGGGAATGTCCCTTTTCTCATATCTCCCCAAGGAGGAAATGCGTATGGAAAAAATGAAGTGGATCAAGAAAGGAATCAGCGCCCTGCTTGCGCTGAATATGGTGTTGTCCAGCGTGCCGTTACCTGCCTTTGCTGTCACTACGGACAATCTGTGTGACCACCATACCGAGCATACAGCCGAGTGCGGCTATCGCGAGGGCAGCGCAGGAAGTGCCTGCACCCATGAGCATAGCGAGGATTGCTATGAGATTCTGGAGTGCCTGCATACCCATAATGACGAGTGCGATGATCCCTGCACCCATGAATGCACTGTAGATAACGGGTGCATCACCATGGAGCTGGATTGCCGCCATGTCCATGGTGACTGCGGCTACAGCGAGGGAACCGCTGAAGTTCCCTGCGGTCATGTCCATAACGAGAACTGCGGCTACGTAGAAGCCGTGGCAGGTAACCCCTGCGCCAATGCTGAGACTGACCCCGAATGTGACCACTTAGGCAGTTGCGGCTACGTGGCAGCGGTTGAGGGTCAGCCCTGCGGACATACCGCCTGTGATGATACCTGCGGTTATGCCCCAGCCACCGAGGGTACTCCCTGCACCCATGTATGCGAGGTGAAGGTAGACAGCGACGATAGCTGCTACAAGCTCCTTTGCTCCCATAAGGACGGCGGACATGACGATGCCTGCGGCTATGCAGAAGCAGTGGAAGCCCACGAGTGCCACTATGAATGTGCCGAGTGTGCCGAGAACGAAAAGGCCCCCTCTGAGAGGGGGCTGTCAGCGGAGCTGACTGGGGGAGAGAATCCCTTGGCAGAGGGAGCCACTGGTGCGGAGGAAGTCTGTACCTGCGGCACCGATGACCCGGCGATCCACGCCACCACCTGTACAGTCTATGTGGCTCCCGAGAATCCCGTGTGCAAGTGCGCCATGAAATGCACCGAGCCCAACGAGTGGTGCGACATCTGCGGCTTTGACATTACCGCCTGCACCGGCGAGGATACGGCTGTTCCTTATGCGGAATGCACCTGCGAAGTCAAGTGCGCCGAGAATAATGTGAACGGCGAGTGCGCTGTCTGCTCCGCAGAAGGCGCCGATCTGAGCGCTTGCATTGGTACTGTTGCCGTTTTGGAAGGCCCCATCGATGCCACCACAATGACCGCTGACGAGATGAAAGCAGCAGTGGCAGAAAAACTTGCGGTAGGTGCGACTGATATTGAAATCATTCTTGCCGAAGATACTGATGCAACGATGTTTTCTGCCATTACAGCAGCCCTCGCTGCTGACGATATTGCAGACGGCAGCATCAATTTAACTATCAGCGGTGCAAAGACGGTTCCTGAGTTTGGCTTCTTTGATAATGATAATTATTTTGAAAATGGCGAAAAAAATATAGCTGGTGACAAACTCAAGAGTCTGACGCTTACCGATGTGGAAACAATCGGAGATTTTGCTTTCTCGGCTTGTACGTATTTAGAATCTGTCAATTTGCCTCAGGTGGTTACAATTGGCGAGTGTGCATTTAATGAGTGGAAAAAAGGTACAAAATTGACCTCTCTCGATCTCCCCAATGCAACAACGATTGGCGATTGGGCATTTGCTTATAGTTCTTTGCTAACATCTATAAATCTACCTAAGGTAACTAATATTGGAGTGCTTGCATTCGGTTATTGCGACCTCCGCACCCTTAACTTACCTGAAGTAACGACAATTGATGGCGAAGCATTCTTGAATAATTATAACCTTGTATCTTGCTCTGCACCGAAGGCTACAACAATCGACTATTATCCGTGGGGAAATTGCTCAAGATTGGAGACTCTGGAACTGACTGCTGCTGGAGGCTTTACGCTTGGCAATAATCTCTTTGCGAATACTCCGACGGGACAAATCAATCTTGTGTTGAATAAAGACAAGGAAAGTCAAGTTACTCAAAATGCTGATGGTACGGCGACTTGGAAGACTACAAACAGTAATGGAGGAAAACTTGAATATACTTTCAAGTCTATCACGTTTGTATATTCAATCGAAGTAAGTGCAATCGAAAATGGCGCTGTCACCGCGGACAAGTCCACTGCTACCGAGGGTGAGACTGTCACCCTGACCGTGACTGCTGCCGAGGGATATATACTGGATACTTTGACCGTAATGAACGGTGATACCCCTGTGGAAGTTACTGGAAACAGCTTTACCATGCCCGCCGGGGATGTTACTGTCAGCGCAACCTTCAAGGCTTGTGACCACAGCGGCAGTACCCACACCTCTGCCACCGATCTGGGCGACGGCAAGCATAGTTTCACCTGCTCCGTCTGCGACACCTCCGTCACCGAACCTCACAGCATCGGCACCGATGGCAAGTGCGCCTGCGGTCTGACATTCTGGACTGTTGAAGGCAACACCCTGACCATCGACGGCACTTTGGGCGGCAAGGAAACCGCTACCGAGGAAGATCTTGCAGCTATGGTGGAATTGCTCAGAAGTTACATAGAAAGCGGCAACACCACGATTATCGTAACCGGCAATAATCAGGCTAAGCTTCTTACAGACGGATATCTTACTCCGGTGGTATCCCTCGCTTTTGAACAACTAACTTATGTTTATCAGGACGAAAATATTGACAGCTATTGGGGTACAGTTGATTTAATTTATCAGGATGTTACGGAAATTGTAGAATACGAATTCTATGTTTGTGATGTGCTTAGAAGCATTACTCTCCCCAAAGTAACAAAAGTAGGTGACCGAGGCTTTTGGGCTTGCTATTATCTGGAAACATTGACCTTCGGTTCTGTGGTTACTGATATTACCGACAATAGTGGAGAGGTATTTTATGACCTCGGATACAAAATTGGCGATTGTAACCTTGTTCTCAACTGCGGACAGATGAATACAGAAACAGAATATCAGCCAAACCTTGATACCAGAATCTGGTGGAATACCGAATGGAAGAGCATCACGCTGACCCATGCGGATGATGCTGCCTACACCGACAATGGCGACGGCACCCACAGCTTCACCTGCACCACTTGCGGCAACACCGTCACCGAGGAACACTCCGGCGGCACCGCCACCTGCACCACTCTGGCAGTCTGCGACACCTGCGGTAAAGAGTACGGCGATGTGGATAAGACAAACCACGACGAAACCGTTGCCTTCGACAGCAATGGCTTCTGCCCCAACGGCTGCTATGAGCCTGCCGTGCGCAATGGCGAGGTTTATGAAATCTCCAATGCCGGTCAGCTTTATTGGTTCGCACAGAAAGTCAACAACGGCGAAACCACCATCAATGCCATTTTGATGAATGACATTGCGATCAATTCTCAGGTGCTGGATGCTGACGGAAATCTGATCAGCGACACCTCCGGTTTGCGCCAGTGGACGCCCATTGGACATTATAATTCCGATACCGATAATCTGGGCTTTGCCGGAACCTTTGACGGCAACGGAAAAACCATCAGCAGCCTGTATCACTACGGTGACACTGCCAGATATGCCGGTCTGTTCGGTTATTCTGCCGGAACCATCCGGGATCTGACCATTGCGGACGCCTATATCCATACCACCCATTCCGACGGCAGAGCCGGTGCCGTTACCGGCTTGAATTACGGAACCGTCAGTATTTGCCACAATTCCGGCTTTGTGAGCGGCGTTAATCAGGTCGGCGGTATCGTCGGACGCATAAACGCAGGTTCTGTTGAAAATTGTTCCAACTCCGGCACGATCAGCGGCAATCAATATGTCGGCGGTATTTGTGGCAATGTAGCCGGCGGAGCAATTCGGAATTGCTCCAACCACGGCACGGTCAGTGGTACTGAATATATCGGCGGCATCACCGGATCTAACAGTGGTGCCATTGAAAAATGCTCCAACCACAGCACAGTCAGCGGCAACAGACATGTTGGCGGTATAGCAGCCCTTGTATCAGACGGAATCATCAACAACTGCTACAACATCGGCGCTGTTGAAGCTACCGGTAATCGCGCGGGCGGTATTGCAGGATGTGTACAATTTACCTCGAATATCAGCAATTGCTTCAGCAGCGGCACAGTCAAGGGTTCGTTACATGTCGGTGGTGTTGTAGGTCTTGTTGCAGAGGAATTGACCACCAACGTTAAAATCACCAACTGTTATCACGATAATCTAATTTACAGCGGAAATGCCGTAGGATATAACAGCGGCAGCAAAGGTAGTGGCACCCTCACCAAAGTGGAGGGCAAGACCACTGAGGCTTTTGCCAGCGGCGAACTGACCTGGCTGCTGAATGGCGAATCCGCAGAGGGCATTTGGAAGCAGACCCTTGATACGGATACTTACCCCAGCTTCAGCGGCAAAACCGTTTATTGCGGCTATTCCAACGGTTGTTTTGAGGACGCTAAGTTCTATACAAACAATCCGGAGGAAGCTACGGAACGAGCCGACCATACTTTTGATAACGGTGTCTGCACCGTCTGCGGCGCATACGAACCCGCAGCGGACTCCGATGCCGACGGCTATTATGAAATATACAATGTGGGAAATCTGTTCTGGTTTGCCCAGAAGGTCAACAGCGGCGAGAATACCATCAACGCCAAGCTGATGGCTGATATTGATCTGGAAAACCGTGCATGGACTCCCATGGGAACCCACGACGATACGAACAGCGCGAAAAACTGTCATTTCAAGGGCACCTTTGACGGCAATTACCACATTGTAAAGAACCTGTCCGTTACCGTGGAAGACAACTGCGAAGCAGGCTTCTTCGGTCGTGCGGAAGGCGCAACCATTCAGAATTTCGGCATCGTGAATGCCCGTGTGGAAGGCAAGGGTGGATACCGCGTGGGCGTAATCGGCGGTGAGCTTTATAAGTGCACCGTGACCAATGTATTCAGCGCAGGGGAAATCACCCTGATTACGGACAATGCGCAAAAGGGTGGTATCGCAGGCGAGAGCCACAGTTCCACTTTGAATGGCTGCTTCACCACTTACAGCAATCTGACCGCTTCTGCCAACGTAACAGTTACAAACTGCTACTATCTGGCAGAGGAGGCAAGCAGCGCATCTGCCGGAATGAACATGTCTGCAAATAAGTTCACCTCCGGCGAACTGACCTGGCTGCTGAACGGCGAATCCGCAGAGGGCATTTGGAAGCAGACCCTTGATACGGATACTTACCCCAGCTTTACAGGGGGAACCGTATATCACGGTAACTGCGGCGGCGGTGTTCCCTATTCCAATGTTGCGGAAGAAACCATGAACCACACCTTCAATGCTGAAAACGGTTACCGTTGCAGCAACACCCTGCTTTCCGGCGGTATCTGCAATATCTATGAGAGCGCAGCGCAGAATGCCGATGGCTATTACGAAATTTACAATGCAAGTCAGCTCTACTGGTTTGCCGAACAGGTCAACGGTGGCGAAAAGTCCATAAATGCCGTTCTGATGAATGACATTGATCTGACAAACCATACCTGGACGCCGATTGGCGTAACGGCTATGGGTGAGAGTGTCACGGATGGTTATACAGGCACCTTTGACGGACAGGGTCATGTTATCAGCAATATTACGTTTGCAGCACCCACTTCGGCGATGGCGGCAGGTATTTTCGGTACCGTTCAGTCCGGCGGCACAGTGAAAAACCTGGGTGTTGAGAACCTTACCTTTGATAATAACGATTATGACCATCGTGCAGCCGGTATTGCAGGTCAGTTGTTGGCGGACAGTACCATCAGCGATTGTTATGTTATCAACTCTACTGTGAAAGCATCCAGCAGAGTTGTCGGCGGTATCGTGGGCATGAACAAAGGCACAGTTAAAAACTGTTATACCTGCAATATGACCCTTGCCGGTTACAACAACCGTTTCGGCGGCATCAGCGGCGACTATTCGGGCGGCAAACTGGAAAATTGCTATACCGATTATTCTGCGCTGGCAAGCTCTGAGGCTGGCACAACTACAAACTGTGAAGCAGGCGTCAGTGCGGAACGTTTCGCCTCCGGCGAGATCGCTTACGCCCTTGGCAACGGCTGGGGTCAGACCATTGGAACGGATGGCTGCCCTGTCTTTGGCGGCGCAACGGTTTATCAGGTTGCAAACATCGGCTGTCCGGCACAGGGGGAATATGTATATTCCAATGTGAATGAAGCAGTTGCTGCTGCGCATAAATACACCAATGGCTTCTGTGCCTGCGGCGGGTATGAAGAAGCTGTGCAGAACGCGGACGGATACTATGTAATCGACAATGCAGGCAAGCTCTTCTGGTTTGCAGAGCTTGTCAACGGCGGCAATAATACCATCAATGCAGTGTTAACTGCTGACATTGATCTGGAAAACCGCCCATGGACTCCCATCGGCACCCAGAACGAATCCGTCAGCCCTAATGTAAAGATGCCTTATATGGGTGTCTTCGACGGACAGTGCCATGTAATCAAAAATCTGAGCATCCACGTGACGGATGGACGTGAAGCGGGCCTGTTCGGCAGAGCACAAGACGCAACCCTGTTGAATTTCGGTGTCGTGGATGCTGCCGTGGTCAGCGATCCTGTGAATGGCACCGGCTACCGGGCGGGTATCGTTGCCGGTGAGCTGCATCGGTGTACTGTTGCCAATGTGTACAGTGCAGGCAATCTCACTGTTACCACGACCCATGCACAGGCGGGCGGCATCGCCGGAGAGTGTGCAGATAGCACACTGACAAACTGCTTTACCACTTACGGTTGCTTGACAGCAAGTAATGCTGACGCTGTGACCAACTGCTACTATCTGGCAGAAAGCGAAAACACCGGCTCTTGCGGCGATTATAAGACCGCCGACCAGTTTGCCTCCGGCGAGGTTGCATGGCTGTTGAACGGTTCCACAGATCAGGGCGACCTGGTATGGTATCAGAACATTGGTATGGATGCTTACCCCAAGTTTGAGGGCCTTGTCGTTAATTACAATACCGATAGTGATACATATCATAACGGCAATACCGTAAGCGTGAGCATCTCCTGGACGGAGATGAGCTTTACCTACACCGCCGGTGAATGGGACCCCGAAACCCATACCTATACCGGAAGCTGGGCGGCGGATGATGGTGCGGCGCAGATCACAGTCAAAAATGTCGGCGCTGCCAATGTTCCTGTGCGCTTCACATTTGCCGGAACCATGGGCGAAGTCACCGGCCGGTTTGATGTAGAAAAGGCGGCTTTGGCCCCGGGCAGAGCGGCGACCACCACCCTCACCGTCAGCGGCGACCCCCAGAAATCCGGATTTGTGGACGAGCAGATTGGCACCGTCACCGTATCTCTGGGCAGCTCCGGCTGGACGACCGGCGAGAAGGTTACCTTCTATGCCAAGGACGGCAAGGATTATCCGTCTACGGTGGCAGAGGTCACGGACGCGAAAATGGTGCTTGTTTCCGATTATGTCGGTATACATTGGAATTACAACCTCAGCGGTAATGGTGCTGACGGGACTTTTTCCTACTTCCAATCTACATACCTGGATCCGGTGGGTGCAAGGTTCCCTGCGGCTTGGACAGCTGAATATTATAATTTTGTTGTTCCATACATTGAGAACCACCAATCGCATATAATTTGTGTATATTCTCGTGGAAATAAACGGCTTGCAGTGTGGGCTGATCAAGTTAAGGTATCTTCTACATTCCAGAATCTAGGACATATTGCTTACTTCTATATTTGGGACGTTGAATTTGCAGAGTAAGAAAGGAGGAACCGAACATGAACAAGAATAAATGGCTGGTCCCGGTCCTTTGCATCGGCATCGTGCTATGCCTGGCGGTGACCATGTGGGCGCTGTTCTTCCGGGATGGCGGCAAGCCCATCGCCCCAGACTACCCGCCCCAGGGAACGGAAGCCAATCAGAAGCCCCTGGAGGGCGACGAAAGTGAGAAGATGGAAAGCCCCCAGGGCGGCGGCTCCATCAACGTTACTTACAATGTCAACGCAACCGTTGACCTGTCTGAAGGAACGGTCAGCCTGCTTTATGCCAATCCCCAGGCATCCAATCAGGATGTGGCGATCCTCATTATGATCGACGATCTGGTGGTCGCCAAGTCCGATCTGATCAGCCCCGGCAACGGCGTAGATACCCTGACTCTGGATGAATACGCCGCAGGCAAACTCAGCGTCGGCGGCTATGACGCAGAACTGGTCATCCGGGCCTACGACCCGGAATCCGGCGAAAAGGCCATGGTGGATACCAAAGGCCAGCTCTCCCTGACGGTGGTGGAATGATCCACCACCGGGGGGAATCCCCCTTTTTACTGCCGTAAGGCAAGAACATAATTTATAATTCTAAAAAAAAGCAAAGGAGAAATGACCAATGAAAAAGATCCTGTCCCTGATCCTGGCGCTGGCCCTGGTTATGAGCCTGTCCGTCACCGCTTTTGCGGCTGAAACCAACGATGGCTCCCAGAACACCAGCATCGATGTCAACGCACTGTACTCTGACGGTGTGTCCACTCCCGAAGTGATCTCCGTGAACGTTGAGTGGGGCGCAATGAGCTTCACCTACTCCGTCAGCGGCACTAAGACCTGGGATGCCACCAAGCACGAGTACACCACCAACAGCAATGCTGCATGGACTGCAACCGGCAACACCGTTACCGTGACCAACCACTCCAACATCGCTGTGAAGGCAGAGCTGGCATTCGCCGCTGATACTGCCTACAACACCGTTACCGGCTCCTTCGACAAGGCCACCCTGCTGTTGGACTCCGGCGACGGTTTGACCTACGCAAACGCAGATAAGGATACCGCAAAGCTGACTCTGGCCGGTACTCTGGCCGATTCTGTCAAGACCTCTACCAAGGTCGGCACCATCACCGTTAAGATCACCAAGCAGTGATTTTGACATAAGAACCGAAAGGAGAACTGAAATATGAAGAAAATTCTTTCCCTGATCCTGGCTCTGGTCATGATTATGAGCCTGTCCGTCACTGCTTTCGCTGCTGAAGATAAGAACAACGGCGAGGGTGAAGCCGCCAAGATCGAGATTTCCGCTATCTACAAGGAAGGTACCGCAGCAGACGAAGTCGTTTCCGTGGATATTTCCTGGGGCGCAATGACCTTTGAGTACACCGACGGTGCTGACGGCAAGTGGAACCCCGCTACCCACACCTACGGTGAAAAGGGCAACGGTACCTGGAAGGCTGAGGATAATGCCATCACCGTCACCAACCACTCCAACACTGGCATTAAGGCTACCTTTACTTACACCAAGGCTGTGGAAACCATTACCGGCACCTTCTCCAACAACGGTGTTCTGGAACTGGCTACCGCTGAGAATACCACCTATGAAGAAGCTCCCTCCGGCTCCGTTACCCTGACTCTGGGCGGCACCATGACCGCAGAGGATGCCGCTAACAAGGTCGGTACTGTCACCATCTCCATCACCAATAACTGATTCTCTGAAAGGGAGGAAATACCATGAAGAAGATTATTTCCCTGATCCTGGCTCTGGTTATGATTATGAGCCTGTCCGTTACCGCTTTTGCTTCCGAAACCAATGATGGTAGCAAGGCAACCACCATCAATGTTTCCGGTACCTTCAAGACTGCTGGTGCAGCTGGCGAAAAGATTTCCGTAGATGTTGCCTGGGAAGGCATGGCATTTACTTACACCGAGGGTGCTGCTGGTGAATGGCTCCCCGGCGAACACAAGTACGCAGAAGATGGCGAAGGCGCATGGTCTACCAACAAGGGTACTGTTACCGTCACCAACCACTCCAATGCTGCTGTGACTGCTACTCTGAGCTTCGCACCTGCTGTTACCGGTGTTGTCGGTACCTTCGACAAGACCGAATTGCAGCTGGCTACCGCAGTCGGCACTGAGGTCAATGCTGCCCCCTCTGCTACTGCTGAGTTCGGCATTAGTGGTGCCGCTATCACCGAAAACAAGGATACTCTGGGCACCATCACCGTGACCATCGCAAAGGCTAACTAATAACCAATCTTAGAGATCTTCGGCTGGGGGCTGGCAACAGCCCCCGCCCGGAAATCAGATTTGATATTGCGCCATCGGCTGACGGCGGCGCAATATGAGATTTGATTCCCATAATGAGGTGTACCCATGAGTAAATCAAAAAAGAAAACACCCCAACAGAATAAACCCACGCAGAGCAAACAGGTGACCGTGCTGGCGGCAGTATTTGCCGTGGCTTTTATCATAATGATCGTAGCCCTATCCATCCCCAAGGAAGCAGAGCGGGGCGAATTTGTACCCCCTGCTTTTGATTCTTCTGCCATTGCAGGAACCCCGGAGGTGCCGGAGGGGCTGGGCTACTCCGCCCCCTATCAGGATGGTATGGCCTACCGTTTCGCCGTCTGCGGCAATGTACTGATGGATGGAAAGCAGGCCCTGGTGTACTTCACCAACCCGGCAGAAAATGATACCTGGACCAAGCTCCGGGTCCACGATGAAAGCGGCAATGTTCTGGGCGAAACCGGACTGATTAAACCCGGTGAGTATGTGCAGTATGTAACACTCACCAAAGAACTTGCCCCCGGAACGCCCATTAAGCTGAAGATCATGGGCTATGAACCCGATACCTACACCAGCGCAGGTGCTGTTGTTCTCAATACCCAAATTGGAGGTGCTGCTTAATGAGAAAATTAACTTCCTTACTGCTGGCGGCGGTGCTGCTTCTGTCCTGCACCGTGACCGTATTTGCGGCAGAAGGTGATCCTGTTGAGATCGGCGTGTATGCCAAAACAGAGCAGAATATCGACGGCGAATATACCGCTGCCGTGGAGAATGGCAGCGCATCCGTGATTACTCCGGATGGAACTGTTACCGTCACCAATGCTCCCAACGGTGCGGTGACCCTGGTTGTCATTCCTATGAAGGGCGAAGCCCTGACCTGGATTGACAGCTGCGTGGATGCCGATGCCATTGCCGCTTTCGACATTCACTTTCTGGATGCCAACGGCAACCGCATCAATGCCAATGGTGCAAAGGTAAGCATCACCGTTTCCGGTACGGAGCTGACCGTGTCTTCTGTCACCACCTCCGGTGCAGATAGCAAGCTGACCAGCGAAGTGTCCAGCGAAAAGGTGTCTTTCACTACCGATGGAAGTCACTACTATGTGATCGCCAAAAAGCAGGCCGAGGACGACCACCATACCAAGGTGGAGGTTGAGGACTTCGGCTCTGAGGACATTACAGACGGTCTGAAGGATGCAGGCTATGATACCGTTACGAAGATCGAAACCCAGTTAACCACAAAGGTGGTTGCTCTGAATTGCGGTGTGAAAGAAGAAAACACCGCACTGTACGATGTGGTACTGATGTACAGCACCGACGGCGGCAATACCTGGCTCAAGGCCGACGAGGAACACTTCCCCGAAGATGGAAAACTGCTGGTATCCCTGCCTGTTCCCGCAGGCACAAGCACGGCCACCCATGACTACCATGTGGTGCATATGTTCAGCAAGGATGCCTTTGGAAAGAAGGCTGGTGATGTGGAGTATCCCGCTGTTACCGAAGGGGATGGATACATTTCGTTCTATGTGACGGGCCTTTCTCCCATTCTGGTGGGCTGGGTGGATACCTCCACTACCGGGCCTGATGGACATAGCTTCACCGACAAGGCATCCAGCGTTAAGGCTGCCGATGCCACCTGTACCGAAGCTGCCCGTTACTATGTACAGTGTGATAACTGCTCTGCGCATACCACAGAAAAGACCGTTCCCGTGGGCGATCCTCTGGGCCACGATTGGGACGAGGGCACCGTGACTACCAAGCCCACCTGTGAAAAGGACGGTGTCAGAACCTTCACCTGTAAGCGCGACAGCAGCCATACTTATACCAAGGCGGAGCCTGCCACCGGACATAGCTTCACCAAGTACGAATCCAATAACGATGCCACCTGTAAGAAGGACGGCACCGAAACAGCCAAGTGCGACCACGGCTGCGGTGAAACCGATACCCGTACAGATAAGGGCAGCAAGCTTGGCCACAAGTACGAGGACGGCAAGTGTATCCGCTGCGGTGCAAGCCAATGGCTTCCCGAAACCGGAGACAACAGCCATATCTTCCTGTGGGTAGGACTCCTGATTCTGTCCGCAATCGTACTGTTCTTCCTGATTTTCTGGAAATGCCGGAAGAAGGATGAACCTAATCCGTAATAATTTCGGGCTGCAAGCCCACAAGACAAGACACCCAGCAATCGTAATGCTGCCGTGGATGCCCATTCCGTATCGTAACAAAACCCGATGCCTGTAATGCACCATAAGAACCGTTGTCTTGACTGCCACTATCTTCAGATATGACAGCCAAATGATCTCATGCGATGAATAAAGCCGCAAAGCTGTCATGGTCTGATCTGACCAAATCAACTTTGCGGCTTTTCATTTTGTTCAAGGAGCATAGTCTATGTACGATAAGAACCCAATCTTTGAAGAAAACGAGGAACTTGACATCAGCGATGTTGCACAGTACGCCCGATATACCATGGCAATCGAGCGTACTTTTACCCAAATGCAGAGGGGCTTGGCGGTCTGCTATGACCCGAAGGAGATTGCCCTGAATGTGATGCGAGTTGCCACGGAGTTTTATGATGCCGACTGGTGCGGTATTATCGAAGTTGACCTGGAATTGGGGGTATTTACACCGTTTTGGTGGTATAACCGTGAACTTGGCCCTATGGCGCAAACCATGATCGGTGAGTTTGAAGCCTTCGAGTATCAGCGGTGGATTGACAGCCTGAAAGAACATGAAGCCATTATAATCTCTGATATTGCTAATCTTCTGGAAACTCATCCGGACGAATATGCACTTTACCAGCGACTGAAGGTTCATAACCTAATTGCTGTTCCTTTCTGGAAAGGACCTTCGGGCTTCCTGGTTCTGAGAAACCCGAAGCGGTTTGCCACCTATTCCAGTTGCCTGCGTATGCTCAACTATGTGATCGTCAGCTCTCTCAGCGAGTATTTTATGATTGAAACCAGTAAGTTGACTCTGACTTCCCCCAGGATCACCAATGATAATGATGTTTATATCAGCCTGTTTGGAGAACTGAAAATCATTGGCCCCAAAGGGGTCTTGACCGAAACGGAGCTGAATGCGCCAAAGGTTACCAGAGTGCTGGTTTACCTGCTTCTTTCTAAGCGGAACGGCGTATCACCCAGGGAGATGGCCGATGCTATCTGGCCGGATGTTGATGCTGATTGTGTAGTGAAGAATATGAAAGGACTGATCTACCGCTTGCAGCAGGCATTCAGCCTGATCTCAGATTGCCGATTGGTAGAATCCACTCCAAGCGGATACAAACTGAATCCGAAGCTGAATATCATTACAGACTTCCGGTTGTTTGAGCAGAAACGGACACATGCGCTGAATGCTACAACGGTTGAGCAGAAGATCGATTTACTGAAACGGGCAATCGACCTATATTGCGGCGATTTGTTTCAATCAGCGGCCAGCGAGCATTGGATTATGGCGACTTCCGTAGATTATCACTACAAGTATGTTGCTCTGGCAGGTGAACTGCTGAAGACCCTGTTTGATGAAAATGATTATTCCTGCGTTCACAGCTATGCGTCTAAGGTGTTGACCTATGCGCCCCACAGCCAGGGCATTTACTACTGGATGATTCGATCAATGATGCAGATGGGGCATTCAGAAATGGCCCGTGGAGAGCTTCGTAGAGCCCAAGGGAAGCTACTGGCGGAGGAATATGAGGATTTGTTGGAAAGACTCAAAGCCAGCTGAAAAGCGGCCCCCAAGCCCATAACACCACTGCAACACCACCATAACACTTTGAAAACACCCCAAATTTCCCATAACACTGTCATGCAACCTCCATAACACCACCGTAAAACCACCGTAACACCATCCATAACACCCCCGTAGGATAAGTTGTCCGGGCAAGAGCAAATTGCTTGCCTTGACTCTTTCCTACGGGGGTGCTTTTTGTGCATCCAACAGCCCTTGGCAGAGCGTCCACTCTTGCGTTTGACCGCAATTGTGGATGCTCTTTTTCTGTTTATGCGCCGGTAGATGCCCGGTGCCGCAGTCCTCCCGCCGGTCTGAAATTCTCAAAATTTCAGACTGACAGGAGGAAAACAATATGGATGCAAGACATCCGAAAAACGCAGATCCCCGCCCGAAGCGGCGAAAGGACCGGGATAATCCCTATAACATCTTCACCACCGGCATCGAAACCGATGATCCCCACTACTACATCTCTTTCCGGGATGGTCAGGGGAAGCATCACTGCATGGAAATCGCCCAGCAGCTGTACGAACTGTTCAATTCCTACGAACTGGATGATTTGTCATTCCTGAATGAAGTGGACAACCACTACGAACATTCGGAGCTGACGGAAATCTCGCTTCATGCCAGGGCATTCCGCCAGCAGGATGACCTGGAGGAAACCACGATCCGGGGGATGGAATATATCAGATTACACGCAGCCATTGACTTGCTGCCGGAGTTGCAGCGCAGACGGGTCCGTCTGTATTTCTTCGAGGAATACACCTATGAGGAAATCGCAGTCATGGAGGGTTGCACCAAGAGAGCTGTGAAGTTCAGCGTTGATCTGGCCCTGCAAAAGCTGAAAGAAAAATTTTGAAAAATATTATGATTTCAGACTACACTTTTTCCGATTTAGTTAGGAAACAAGTGAGGGGGACATTTCTCAACCTTCAGGCATCTTGAAAACTGAATACACCGTATTACAAGTACGAAACCTGCGTGACGAGCGATAAAGACCCGCCGCCATGACGATAGCTTCGAGAGGTGATAGCCCAAGCTGTCCGAGCGATCAACGGAAGTCTTAGAGCCGGGAGTGGCTTTCCGGTTGCGATGACCCATGCAGGGGCTAAGGATACTTTCTCACGACCTCCCACAGACTTGAGGGGGAACCCTGCGGCGCACGAGAAAAACGGCGTTGTGGAGTTATGACAGCCCTGCCAGGGGCGACTTGTAATATGCCCATCGTCAGGGGGCGTGGCAACAAAGACGAAAATGAATCATTACATAACAACCAACAAAACGGCAGGACAACGCTGTTCCACGAGTTCCATGTTACGGATCAGCAAATGGTAGGTGCAGCGTTTTCCAAAGTTAGATACCATGCGCTGGGGTGTCATATCCCAGCGCATTCATGTAACTTTGGCCATTTACGTTACACGAAAACAAATAAGAAAGCATATAAGCTAGTAATTTTGTAAATACTTTTTGCAGGATGATACAGCTTTCCAGTTCAAGGAGGAACTACCATGGAAAACATTGTGATCGGTAATGCAACGTATCTTGTTAGCCGGGTTTTTGTTGGAAATAAAAATGTATCTGAGTTGATCCAGAAGCGGGTGGAGGAAAACCGTTCCCAGGTCTTACCTTTGACAAACTCAGCGTCTGCATCTTATAATAACAGCGGAAGAAACGCTGGTTAGAGGAGGAACCATGCGTAACAATACTCAATCTTATTCTACTGTCAAAAACAACTATCCTTCTTTTCCCAGAGCTGGCTACGGCATGAGCAGCAGAGTTCAGTTGTTTGCCTATGCTTATTACCGTTTGTCCCGTGAAGAAGCTCAAAAAAGCGAGTCCACCAGTATCTCCAATCAGAAGAAGATCGTGGAAACCTACTGTCAGCAGCATGGTATTACGATCCTGAAATTCTTTGTGGATGATGGCTGGTCCGGTGGCAATTTTGAACGCCCTGGCTTCCAGGAGATGATGCGTGCGCTGGCAACGGGAAAGGCCAATGTGGTCATCACCAAGGACCTTTCCCGGCTGGGCCGTGACATGAGAGAATCCAGCTATTATGCGGAACAGTTCTTTCCGGAAAACCAAATCCGCTACATTGCGATTGCAGACAACTTTGACTCTGAGACCGAAAATGTGATGGCCCCGTTCCAGTTTGCAATGAATGAGGTTTATCTCCGGGACGGTTCCAGAAAGATCAAGGATGTTCTGAAGATGAAGCGGCAGCGTGGTGAGTATTGCGCTTGCGCTCCTTATGGGTATATGAAGCATCCGCAGAACAAGGATGTTTTGGTAGCCAATGAGGATACCGCTCCCGTTGTTCAGCGAATCTTTGAACGGGCAGCTGCGGGTGATTCCTGCATCAAAATTGCAACGGACCTGAGTGCCGAGGGTATCATGCCTCCGCTCAAGTACCGGGCGTTGTGCCGGGACAATTTCACCCCGGAAGGAGCTGCGAGAGCATCTGACATCTGGAACCACACAACGGTCAAGCGAATCCTGAAAAACAGGGTGTACCTGGGAGATACAGTCTTAGGAAAGACCAAAAAGGTTAGCGTGAAATCGAAAAAGAAAGTTCCTATTCCGCAGCAGGACTGGACGATCACCGAGGGTACCCATGAACCCCTGGTCGATGCTGCTATCTTTGAAAAGGCACAGACCAATATTGGAAAGGCTTCCCGTGACTACCGCCAGTATGACCATGTTCGTAAAAGCATCTTCGGAGGTATCGCCGTTTGCGCCAAGTGTGGATACTCCCTCTGCTCATCCGGAACGGTCCACAAAGGAGAGCGGGAGAAATACTGGTTTCTTTCCTGCAACCACACCAAGAAGCACCTTGCGAACCCCTGCACCGGCGTCAACATCCGTTATTCCGATATATGCGAAATTGTCCGGCAGGACCTGAACAGTCTGATTGCCTTAACTGACGAGGAGATGGATGCGCTTGTTCAGTCTGTGATTGCCCATGAAAATTCCAGAATGAATCTGGCTGATAAAAAAGCACAGATTGAGCAGGCGCAGGCCCGTCTGAAAATGATTGACCGGATGATTACCAAAATGTATATGGATAATGCAGAAGGGAAGATTTCCGATGAACGGCTTGCCCGTGTGGTCCCCGATCTGGAAAAGGAAGCAAGCACTCTGGAAGCCAAAATCGCAGAACTGGATGTGGATGACCCTACGGACGAAATCCAGGAAAACTACGAACGGTTCTTCGCACTGGCAAAGCAGTACACCTATATTGAAACCCTGGATCGTGACACCCTTGTGACCTTCATTGATCGAATTGAAATCGGTGAGAAGATCCTGCCGGAGGGCTTCACGAAAATGCCCCGAAAGAATGCAAGCTATCAGCAGAGCATCCGGATCTTCTACAAGTTCATTGGCGAAATCGTGAATGAACCTGTTCGGGAGATGGCTCCTGCCGGTCTGAAGGCCACAGAAACCACCGAAAATCCCTCGACGGGGGGAGTTTAATAGGTAAAAAGGACACCAAGGTCCTGAGCTGCCTGCATCTTGAAGCGGTCCATAGCCTCCCGGGCCTGAGGAATGTTCAGCTGGTTGTTGTTAGAGTTGCTCATTTCGATTCTCTCCTTTTTGTCGTTTCCGGAAAGCAAGTCACTTTCCGGCTGGAGAGTGTCTTTTTCTTTCCGTAACCCTAGTTTGACCAAAGTCGAAAAAGGTATGAATGGAGAGTGGCGGAAAGGGTGGGAGGATATTCCACAAAAAACTGCCGTGAGCGGTTTTTCTCTCACGGCAGTCCTGTAACAAAATCTTTTTTGACATTATCCAATGCGGATCTTATTCAACTGGGCATTCAGATCCATCAGCATTTCCTTCGTGACAGGCACCCGCATCATGCCGGTGATAACGTTGATCATTCGCAGAACCGTCATGGCATCCAGCATGTTCACGGCAGCCGGCTGGGCTGCGGGGCCGAGAACAGGCTGCAGCAGCTGGCAAACCATTTCCACGCCGGCAGCCTCCAGAACCTTGCCCAGCTTGGTATTCAAGTCGGCGTAGCCATCGACGTGGATGATATCCCACCAGTTGAGGACTGCGCCCTTTTCGGTGAGGATGTAGGCGGGATTGGGCTCAGATACCTTGCGGATGATGCTCTCGTCCTTATATTCTCCGGCAACGGCCACCAGCTTGGTTTCGCCCACATTGGGAACCTCGAAGTAGAAGAAGTGGTCTGCTGCTTCCTTCACGCCCATGGAGACACCGTTGGCAAACAGTTCCACAGCAGGCAGGTTGGAATAAACCGTGACCTTGGTCACATCCTCAGTCCGGTCAATGTAGCGCTTGGAGCACAGGTGTACGAAGGGCTCGTCAGACAGCCATGCCTTGTAGGCATAGAAAGCGTCCTTTTTGTACTTCCGATCGAAGGTCACCAGGCCCTTGTGGTTCTGACCGGCCTCGCCGCCCTCGTTGCGGGCATCGGCGGCAAAGTCGAACATATTCCAGCAATGGGTGGCCCACATGTACTTGCGGGTGAACAGCTGCTTAATCAGAGACTCGTGGTAAACAGCCTGATATTCTTCGGAATAGTCACCGGCTTCGGGATTGGAGTTGTGCCACCACAGGGCTTCGCAGCCATACTCGGAAATGCCGATGGGCTGGTTGGGATGCTCGGCATGGAACTTATCGAACCAAGGACCGTAGGTCTCGATGGTGCCGCCGTACCAACCGAAATAGTGGTTATAGGAGACGGTATCGGGAATGGAAATATAGGGATGGTCTGTGGGGCAGGGAGAAACCGCAGCCATGGTGGTCAAACGGGTCTTGTCCATCTCATGAACCAGAGCGTTCAGCTTCTGATGGTTGTCAATGACATCGGCTTCGTTGACACCGTTGGCATCGATTTCGTTGGAAAGTCCCCATACAACGATGGAGGGGTGGTTGTAGTTCTGGATGATGAGCTCCTTCATCTGCTGGAAGGTATTTTCCTTACCATTTACCAGATGGGTGGTGATATAGGGAATCTCTGCCCAGAGCACCAGACCCTTTTCATCGCACAGGTCGTAGAAATACTGGTTGTGCTGATAGTGGGCCAGACGGATGGTGGTGAAACCGCCCTCCATGATCATGTCTACGTCTTGTGCATGATGCTCAGGCAGAAGTGCGTTGCCCAGACCCAGCCGGTCCTGATGACGGGCTACACCACGGAGGGGATATTCTACACCGTTGAGGATGAAGCCGTTGTCAGGATCGATGACGTAAGCGCGGCAGCCGAAACGGGCAGAAACGGTGTCGCAGTCTTCCAGTTTGACAGTGGCGGTGTACAGGTAGGGATCCTTTCTTGCCTGCCACTTATGAACATTCTCAATGACGAAATTGACATTGGTATCGGCGGTGGTGGTTTCGGCAACCACTGCGCCCTCTGCGTCGGTGATGGTGTAGGTCAGAGCCTTGCCCTCAGCATTCTTGGTCCAGACCTCCACCTCTACATTGGCGTTAGCACCGTCCAAAATGGGTGTTACCTTAATACCGGGCGTGCCGTAGTATTCCAGCTCAAAATGACTTTCGGGAACGCAGATCAGATTCACATCCCGGTACAAACCACCGTAGAACGTAAAGTCCGCATGCTGGGGGTAGACATTGTCCACGATGGAGTTGTCCACTTCAAAGACAATGAGGTTAGAGGAAGCCATCACATCGGTCACATCCACGCGCCAAGTGGAGTAGCCGCCCTGATGGAATCCTACTTTCTTGCCATTCCAGTAAACGGTGGCAGTATGGTTGGCACCGTTTACCTCCAAGTAGTAGCGTTCACTTTCGGGCAGATCGATCTTATCGATGGTCTTGGCATAGTAGCAGGTGCCCCGGTAGTAATCACCGCCGCCGTCCTGACCGTCGATGGCATTCCAGGTATGGGGCAGGTTCACCCAGTACCACTTTTCGGGCATGGTGGCAGGAACAGCAGTGCTTTCCTTGGAAAATGCCCATTTGGTATTCAGATTTACGATTTGACGCATAGAAACGATCCTTTCTATTTCGATTTTTTAGATTTTGCTTTTTTAATTATACCATCGGAACAGAAATAAGAAAACGTACAAAGCAGCCCGTTTGTACGGGCTGCTTCAAAAATACAGTTTCCTTTTTTATGCACATTTGCCTGTTATTCGGCCCCATTTCTTTTTACAATGGGCCCCAGCAAGGCGCGTAGGATCTGGGCCATTTCCTCTGCGGATCTGGCAAAGCCGCTCTGGTACCAGAGAAAAATCGTGGAGATGACCCCGTTGATGCAGAACACCACCGCTTCCAGCTCCGAGGGCCGTCCCACCGCCTCCAGCTGCCGGGACAAGACCGGCTCCTCCTGCGTGCAGTAGCGGATGCTCCGTTCCAGCAGCAGCACTTCCATCTTATTCCGTTTCAGCGCATCCAGCAAAGGCTTTTGAGACTTCCAGTATTGCAGCAGCGCCCGCATCCCCATCGGGTCATCGGCCTCCCGTTTGGTCACAAAGACTTCGCTCGTCATGTATTCCACCAAGGTATGGTCGATCAACGCATCCAATGCGTCCTTTTTGCTGTCAAAATACCGATAAAACATGCCTCGGGGCACGCCGGCAGCTGCGCAGATATCCTTAACGGTGATGCTTTCATAGCTGTTGGATTTCAGCAGCTCCAGAAGGCATTGCTCCAGCTTTCGCTGTCTGGCCGTTGTGAGCTCTGTTGTGCATTGTTTATACATAGCAGGCACCTTCTTGTTTTGATATGCTTGTCAAAAAACCAAAACAGGCCTTCATTGCAAACCTGCGTACACCTTGGCTCGGTCTGACATGTCTTTGGATCCCACGGAAGTTCCCGGCATTCCTAGAATGCCGGGAACCCTCATTTACTTCACTGCCTTGCCCATGAGGTATACGGCGCTGACCTGAATATCATCGTCGAAAATCACAAGGTCTGCGTCGGCACCTACGGTGATCTCACCCTTGCGGCCTTCCCAGCCACAATGGCGGGCCGGGGTCTTGGTGGCCATGCGGACGGCGCCCCACAGGGGGATGCCGGCCTGCTTGTACACAGTACGCACCAGCCGGTCGCCGGTAGCTACGGATCCGAGGAAACAGTTCCGGGCCGGGGGCTTGCAGACACCATCCTCAATGAAGACCTTCACCTTCATGGGGCCGAAATCGGCTTCGTATTCGCCCTCGGGAAAGCCGCCCAGCGGACCGCAGTCAGAAACCAGCATCAGCTTGTCATAGCCCTTGCATTTCACCGCCAGCTTGATCAATTCCGGCGGCAGATGGCAACCGTCACAGATGATCTCCACATCCAGATCATCAAACAGCAAGCCCGCCTCCACCAGACCACCCCGGCGGAAGCCGTTATCCCGGGTAACGGTAGACATAACGCTGTACAGATGGACCACGCAGGAATAGCCGTTTCTCATGGCCTCTTCCACATCTGCCACCGTAGCATTGGAGTGGCCCATGCAGCCGGTGATCCCTGCCGCCCGCAATGCCCGGCCAAATTCCATGCCGCCCTCCAGCTCGGGGGCTGCCATCCAGCGGTTGACGATGCCCTTGGCCTCCTTCAAGGCAGGCTCGTAGATGTCAGGGGTGATCACAGGTGCCTTGGCATCTCCCATTGCCATGTCCGGATGGGGCTGGGTCAGAGGTCCTTCCATAAAATAGCCCAGATGATGGGGCAGGTCCTCCCGCCTGTCGATCTCCTCTTTGATTGCCCGCAGCTGACGGATCTGCTCCGGGTCAATGGTGCCGGGAGTGGGGGTCAGGGCTGTGACACCATGGGATAGGTGCATCTGCATAGCCTTGATGTGCTGCTCTAAATCCATGCTCATAAAGCTGCCGCCGCCACCGCCGTGGCAGTGGACGTCAATAAAGCCGGGAGAGAGATACTTTCCGCCGCAGTCAATAACAGCATCCGCATCCGGGGCCGTATCGGTTCCATACCGGGCGATCTTTCCATTTTCCTCCAGCAGCCAGCCGTTCTCCAGCAAACGGTCTGCCAGAACCAGTGTTGCATTGACAAATACTTGTGCCATCGTGATTCCTCCTTATCTCATTTCCGGCCGCAGCCGTACAAATGCAGTCTTCTTCTGTCCGGGCAGCAGGGTCAGATAATTTCCGGTATTCAAGCCGTTGGCGCTGCCGTTTACCGGCTCCACACAAAGGAAGCGCTTCCCTGCCTGAGCCCAAAGCACATGAGTATGGAAGCTGTCATCAAATTCCATGGTCAGTGTTCTGCCGTCCCGCCAATTCAGCGCAGTCGGACCAGTTACCCCCATCAGGGCCGCACCGGCCTCCGGCGCGCCGGGAGCCATGGTCACGCCCACGCTGCCGCTGCCAAAGGGCTTCGCGCCCTCTGCAAAGTCGAAGAGGGTCTGGGCTGTGGTGTCCACCCGGATCTCTTCCGGGTCTTCTGTCAGGAAATAGGGATGGAACCCATAGTTATAAGGCATGGGGCTGTCTCCCAGATTCTCATAGGTCTGGCCGATGGTCAGGCTGCCCTCCTCTGCCACGATCTCCAGCGTGACCCGGAAACGGAAGGGATACACCGCCAGAGTCTCTTCCCTGCTTTCCAGCACCAATTTCAGGCAAGCTTCGGTATGCTCTGCCACCTGCCAAGCGCTGGTATGGGCAAAGCCATGGATGGCCATGGCATATTCCCTGCCATCCCATGTATACACCCCATTCTGGAGCCGTCCAAAAATAGGAAACAGGAAGGGGATCCCGCACCGGGGCCGCTCAGCAGACAGCAGATTCTCCTGATCCCGGTACAGATACTCCACCCCGTCCTTATTTAATGCCACCACGGTGGCACCCTTTTCCGGCAGGATCACCGCCTGAAGCCCCGCACCGTCTGTAATCGTATACGCTTTCATCCGCATCCTCCTTCTTAACTGTTTCGTGATTTTGAATATAACACTATCATAGCATTCCCAAGGCAAAACTGCAACCGCTCTTTCAAAAAACACCGTCTTTTTCATAGCAAATATAAACAACCGCGCTCTCGTCCAGAAGTTTGCGTTTAGCGTAAATATACAAAATTTTTCGGTATTTTTGTACAGGTTCGTTGATTGCTGACACACTTTGCTTGTGCTATAATATTTGCATTGAAGATCGCCAACACCATCTTCAAATCACCTGCCGCACCTCGCGGCAAAAATTAACAGGAGGAAACAAAAATGAAAAAGATCCTTGCTCTGCTGCTGGCTCTGGTCATGGTCCTGAGTCTGACTGCCTGCGGTGAAAAGGCTCCCGCTGAAACCGAAGCCCCCAAGGCTGAGGCACAGGCACCCGTTGAGGAAGCTCCCGCTGCTCCCGCCGAAAAGGCCCCCGAGGATTACACCGGTAATCTGGTAGTTTACTCCCCCCACGATGCAGACCCCCTGAACGCCGGCGTTGCCCTGTTCCAGGCTGCATATCCCAACATCAATGTGGAAGTCATTGCTGCCGGTACCGGCGAGCTGTGCCAGAGAGTGGTTGCTGAGTCCGAGAATCCTCAGGGCGACGTCCTGTGGGGCGGCGGCGCTGATACGCTGGCTGCTTATGTCGACTACTTCGCTGCTTACGTCTGCGCCAACGATGATGTCATCGGCGACGCTTACAAGGATGCCGCTGACCTGTGGATCGGCGAATCCCCCCTGCCCATGGTCTTCATCTACAACAAGACCCTCATCGACGAGGCTGACGTTCCCACCACTTGGGAAGGCCTGTGCAACGAGGCTCTGAAGGGCCAGATCGCCTACGCATCCCCCGCCAAGTCCGGCTCCGCTTACACCCAGCTGTGCACCATGCTGTTCAGCCAGCCCACTCTGGACGACGGCTGGGCCATGGTCGAGAAGTTCATCGCCAATCTGGACGGCAAGATTCAGGATTCCTCCGGTAACTGCCACAAGCTGGTGGCCGCCGGCGAATACGCCATCGGTGTCACCATCGAGAAGTCCGCTGTCCTGTACAACGACAATCCCGACATCGGCTACCTGTATCCCGAAGCCAACTCTGCTGTTCCCGACGGTGTTGCTCTGATCAAGGGCTGCCCCAACGAAGAGAATGCTAAGCTGTTCATCGACTTCGTCACCGGTATGGACTGCCAGAAGGATCAGAACGTCAACTGGAAGCGCCGTCCTGTCCGCTCCGATCTGGCTCCCGAGGGTCTGTGCGAGCTGTCCACTCTGGATCTGGGCGATTACGACTTCGCCTACGCTGCCAACAACAAGGAATCCATCGTTGAGAAGTGGAACGACCTGACCGTCGGCTAATTTACATTTCAAAGGGAGGGAGTCCCCACGGGGACTCCCTTTTCCCAAAGGCTATGCAAAAAACGTAGGGGGCGATGCCCACATCGCCCCTTTCCTTTTTCGAATGCACCGCATGCCGATGCTGGTATCGGCTCCTGCTGCGCTTTGTACAGCTGAGAAAAATCATCCCACCGGGAGGATTTTCCTGAGTTGTATACCCACGCATACATAAAGAGAGGACGATTTTTATGAGCAACGAAGTCATTATCAAGGATGCGGTAAAGCGCTACGGCGACTTTACGGCTTTGAACGGTGTTTCTCTGGATATCCGGGAGGGCGAATTTTTCACCCTGCTGGGCCCCTCCGGCTGCGGCAAGACCACGCTGCTGCGCATGATCGCAGGCTTCAACTCCATTGAAGGCGGCGACTTCTACTTCGGCGAAAAGCGGATCAATGATGTGGCAGCCCACAAGCGGGACATCGGCATGGTGTTCCAGAACTACGCCATTTTCCCCCACCTAACCGTGCGGGAGAACGTTGCCTACGGTCTGAAGGCCCGAAAGACCCCCAAGGCTGAGATCAGCAGCCGTGTAGAAGAAGCATTGGAGCTGGTGCAGATCGCCCATCTGGCAGAGCGCAAGCCCAATGAGCTGTCCGGCGGCCAGCAGCAGCGTGTTGCCTTGGCCCGCGCCTTCGTCATCGAGCCCAGTGTGCTGCTGATGGACGAGCCCCTCAGCAATCTGGATGCCAAGCTCCGTGTTCAGATGCGCTCTGTCATCAAGAAGCTCCAGCGCCGTCTTGGCATCACCACCATCTACGTTACCCACGATCAGGAGGAGGCGCTGGCCATCTCTGACCGTATCGCCGTTATGAAGGATGGCAACATCATGCAGATCGGCACCCCCAATGAGATCTACGCCAAGCCCCAGAATCCCTTCGTTGCCGGCTTCATCGGTGTCAGCAACTTCATGGACTGCGAGGTTAAGGGCGGCGAAAACGGCCTCGCCGATGTGACCATTCAGGGAGAGCTCTCCATCCAGATCCCCGTCCGGAAGGCTTACACCGGTAAGGGCAAGATCTCTGCCCGCCCCGAGCAGCTGTTCTTTAGTCAGGAGGGCATGCCCGGTAAGATCCTGTTCTCCACCTTCCTTGGCGATTTTATCGAGTATGAAGTAGAACTGGACAACGGTCAGAACCTCATCGTCAATGAGTATACCAAGGACACCACCGAGGTCCACGCCGACGGCGAACGGGTACACCTGAGCTTCGATCCTGCCCGCATCAGCCTGTACCGGGCGGACACCGAGGAGGTGCTTTCCCAGTGAAAGAGCGGTTGGGAAAAGTCAAGCTTGACTTCTGGTTCTTCACCAAATTCTTTGTCATCGTCAGCATGTGCCTGTTCATCGTGTATCCCTTTTACACGATCCTGACCAAGAGCGTCTTCTCCAACAAGGTAGAGGGGCTGACCCTTTACAACTTCGTCCGGTTCTTCACCAAGCCCTACTACTACCAGACCCTGATCCGTTCTCTGGTTGTCTGCAGTGTCACAGTGATCACCACCACCATCATCGGTGTGCCCATTGCCTATGTGATGACCCGTTACAACATTGCGGGCAAACAGATTCTGCACATCTTCATCATCATGAGCCTCATGAGCCCTCCCTTCATCGGTGCCTACTCCTGGATCATCCTCATGGGCCGCAACGGTCTTGTTTCCAAGCTGTTTAAGTTCTTCGGTGCCACAGCCCCCACCATCTACGGCCGGGAGGGCATCATCTTCGTCTTTACGCTGCACCTGTTCCCCTATATCTACCTGTATACCTCCGGCGCCATGAATTCCATCGATGCGTCTCTGGAGGAGGCTGCGGAAAACTTGGGTATGAACAAGCTCAAGCGCATCTGGACCATTACCCTGCCCGTCATCCTGCCCTCCATTCTGGCTGGCTGCGTCATGGTGTTCATGACCGCGCTGGCGGACTTCGGTACCCCCATGCTGCTGGGCGAGGGCTATACCGTCCTGCCCGTGCTGGTGTATAACGAGTACATGTCCGAAAGTGCCGTCAACCCCTACATGGCTTCCGCCCTGTCCGTTATTATCGTCTTCTGTTCTCTGGCGGTTCTGGCTTTCCAGAAGCTGGTCATTGACAAGCGCAATTACCAGATGTCCTCCCTGCGGCCCCCGCAGGAAACGGAGCTCCACGGCTGGAAGCGGTTCCTTGTTTCTCTGCCCATTTACATCGTGGTATTTCTTGCCTTCCTGCCCCAAATCGTGGTGGTCTGCCAGTCCTTCGTGGAGCGCAGCTTCTCCGGCATGGTCAAGGGCATCAATCTGAATAACTATAAGGCCATCCTGTCCCGGCTGGGCACCAACATCCGCAACACCTATGTCTTCTCTCTGGTGGCCATTGTCTTCATCATTATTCTGGGCATTCTGGTGTCCTATATTCTGGTGCGGAAGAAGGGCAAGGTGGCAAGTCTCATCGATACCCTCATCATGTTCCCCTACGTCATTCCCGGCTCTGTTCTGGGTATTGGTTTGATCGTGGCCTTTAACCGCAAGCCCATGATCCTAGTGGGCACCTCCGCCATCATGATCATCTCCTACATCGTCCGCAAGCTGCCCTACACCGTCCGTTCCGGCTCGGCCTTCCTGTACCAGATGGACCCCTCGGTGGAGGAAGCCTCCATCAATCTGGGCGTTTCTCCCATGAAGACCTTCTTCACCGTGACGGCCCGTATGATGCTGCCCGGAGTCATGTCCGGCGCAGTCCTGAGCTGGATCACCTGCATCAATGAGCTTAGCAGCTCTATCATGCTCTATTCCGGCAAGACCTCCACCATCGCCGTTGCCATTTATCAGGAAGTCACCCGCATGTCCGACGGCACCGCCGGTGCGCTGGCTACCATCCTCACCGTCACCACCATCATTTCCCTACTGATCGTGTTCCGCCTGACGAAGGGCAAGGTGAAGATCGTATGATCCGCAATATCCTCTTCGATATGGGAAATGTCCTGATCCATTTCGACCGGAATGCCTTTCTGAACCGGTTGGACGTTTCCGAAGAAGAAAAGCAGCTTCTGCTGCGGGAGGTTTTCCTCAGCGTGGAATGGGTCCAGATGGATCGGGGCACACTGGAAGAACCGGAGGCGGAAATTCTCATGTGCAAGCGGCTTCCTCAGCACCTCCATGCTGCCGTTCATGAGCTGGTGTCCCTGTGGGATGAGCCCATGCTGCCCATTGCCGGCATGGCCCAGCTGGCAGAAGAGCTGAAAGTCAAGGGCTATCGTCTTTATCTGCTGTCCAATGCCAGCGTCCGTCAACACGAATACTGGCCCAAGATCCCCGGCTGGCAGTATTTTGACGGAAAGATCATTTCTGCCGACGAAAAGGTGATGAAGCCCCACCCGGATTATTACCGCCGCGCCCTGTCCCGGTTTGGTCTGAAGCCGGAGGAATGCTTCTTCATCGACGACGTTCCCGCCAATATCGAAGGTGCCCTCTACTGCGGCATCCCCGGTGCCGTATTCCACGGCGATGTCACGCTCCTGCGCCGCCAAATGCAGCAATCCGGTATTTCTATCCGTTTGTAAAACAAAAACTGCAGGGCGGGGTCATACCTCCGCCCTGCAGCCGTATCCTGATATTTGAGAAAAGAGGAAAAGCATGGTCAAATTCGGAACCGGCGGATGGCGGGCCATCATCGCCGACGGCTTTACCAAGGAAAATATCCGTCTTCTGACAGCTGGCCTGTGTGCCCTGATGAAAAAGGAGGGGCACAGCGGCTCCACCGTTTGCTTAGGCTACGACCGCCGCTTTTTGTCCAAGGAATCCATGTTTTGGGCCGCGGAGGTGCTGGCAGGCTACGGCTTCCACCCCTATATCATCAACCGCTCGGTTCCCACCCCCATGGTCATGTTCACCGTAAAGCGGATGGGCCTTCCCTACGGCATGGCTATCACCGCCAGCCATAATCCCGCCATTTATAATGGCATCAAGGTTTTCACCAAAGGAGGCCGGGATGCCGACCAGACCGTGACCCGGAAAATCGAAGCCGAGATTGAAAAACTCCGCCCCGAGGAGATCAAAAGCATCCCCTATGCCGAGGCGCTGACCTCCGGCATCGTCCGGGAGGGCTATCCCTTCAACGAATACATTGACAGCATTCTGGACATGGTGGAGATCGGCATGATCAAATCCGCCCGGCTGCGGATCGCCATCGACCCCATGTACGGTGTCAGCTACAACAGCCTGCAGACCATCCTCATGACCTGCCGCTGTGATGTGAATGTGATCCACGAGCAGCACGACACCCTTTTCGGCGGCCGGATGCCCGCTCCCAGTGAGGATGCCCTGAAGCTGCTGGCAAACTATGTGGTGGACAATCGGTGTCATCTGGGCATCGCCACCGACGGCGACGCAGACCGGCTGGGTGTCATCGACGAAAACGGACAGTATCTCCACGCCAATACCCTGCTGGTGCTGCTGTATTACTATTTCCTCCAATACCGCAGCTGGCGGGGTCCCTGCGTCCGCAACAATTCCACCACCCACCTTTTGGACCGGGTGGCCGCAGATTTCGGTGAAGAATGCCACGAGGTTCCTGTGGGCTTCAAATATGTTTCTGCAAAAATGGCCGAAACCGGAGCCATCATCGGCGGCGAGTCCTCCGGCGGCATGGCCGTTAAGGGCCACATCCCCGGCAAGGATGGCATCTATGCGGCAGCGCTGCTGGTAGAAATGCTGGCCGTCACCGGCAAATCCGTATCCCAGCTCTACCGGGAGATCACCCAGCGCTACGGCATGCTGTACTATGAAGAAATCTCCCTCCAAATGACCCCGCAGCGGAAAGCGGAACTGCAAAAAATGGTCTTTGAGGACGGTCAGCTGCCCAATTTCGTAGAGACTGTGGTGAAAATCAACCGGGAGGATGGCTGCAAGGTCTATTTTGAAGACGGCAGCTGGGTGATTTGCCGCTTCTCCGGTACAGAGCCCCTGCTGCGTATCGCTGCAGAAGGCAATACCCAGCATCAGGCCAAAAACTATGTCCAGCTCTGGCGCTCCCTGCTGGGACTGTAAATGGGCATTTATCGGTCTGTCGAAAGATAGCTGTCATTGCGAACCAGTCCGCAGACTGGTGTGGCAATCCCCTTCAAATATCCGCGCAGAAACTTGAAACAATACATTCCGGAAACTTGCAGGGGATTGCACCACAGGCATTCCCTTCGGTCCCACGTCGGGCTTCGCCCTCCTCGCAATGACATGCAATGTTCGATACAGCGCGATAAATTACGGTTTACAAAAACCAGCCGGACAGGTTTCTGTCCGGCTGGGTGTTTTATATCAGATATCCTTTTTCCGTCAGTTCCTGCTGAATCAGGTCCAGCAGCTTTTCCGAGGGGGCTGCTACGGTGTGATAGTGGCAGTCATCTGTCAGGACCTTCAGCGGATTGTCCCGACAGGCGGAGAGCTTCTCTGCAAAATCCCGGGCATCCTGCGGGGTTTCGATCAGCAGGTCCACCTGAATGTAGCCATAGATCTCATGCTCCACCGCCACATCCAGCACTTTTCCCCCCAGCTCTATGATGGTCAAAAATTCCTCCAGCACCTGCCCGGTGGTGTGCTTGACGTAAAACACCCGCTTGGGCTGGGTGTTTTCGGATTCTGCCGTACGATAGAGGTAACCCTTGTTGGTAGAAAGAATGCTGTGATTCTCCGCCCGCATCAGGGCAATGTCCTGCACAATAACCTGCCGGCTGACACCGAAGGCCTTTGCCAGCGCTGTGCCCGACAGGGGCGCTCCCTGTTCCTTCAATAATTGCAGGATCTGCATTCTGCGTTTTTCACCAGTCAACATCGGTATTTCCCCCTTTTCTTTCTTCATTTTTACCATATTTCCGTAAGAAAGTCAATTCCATCTTGACAAGGAAAAAACAGAGGGTATAATTGTCTATGCAACTGACAAGACACCTGCGTTTACAGAAATGGAGTACTTACATGAAAGCATTTTTAAAGCGTAAAAACATCGTTTTCTCTGCCAAGCGCTACGGCATTGATGCGCTGGGCGCAATGGCACAGGGCCTGTTCTGCTCCCTGCTGATCGGCACCATCGTCAAAACACTGGGCCAGCAGTTTGCCATCCCCTTCCTTGTGGAGGTGGGCAGCTACTGCTCCGCCATGAGCGGTCCCGCCATGGCCATCGCCATCGGCTACGCCCTGCAGGCACCGCCTCTGGTGCTGTTCTCTCTGGCAACAGTTGGCTATGCCGCCAATGCCCTTGGCTCCACTACCCTCTCCGGCTCCGCCGGTGCCGGCGGCCCGCTGGCAGTTCTCTTCATCGCCATTATCGCCGCGGAATGCGGCAAGGCAGTCTCTAAAGAGACCAAGGTGGACATTCTGGTAACTCCCGCCGTCACCATTCTCACCGGCGTGGGCCTGTCTGCTCTCATCGCCCCCGCCATCGGCACCGCCGCCTCCTCTGTGGGCGAATTTGTGGAATGGGCCACCATCCTACAGCCCTTCTGGATGGGCATTCTGGTCTCCGTATCCGTGGGCATCGCTTTGACTCTGCCCATCTCCTCCGCCGCCATCTGTGCTGCGCTGGGTCTGACGGGACTGGCCGGCGGCGCTGCCGTGGCTGGCTGCTGCGCCCAGATGGTAGGCTTCGCCGTGCTGTCCTTCCGGGAAAACCGCTGGGGCGGTCTGGTCAGTCAGGGTCTCGGCACCTCTATGCTCCAGATGGGCAACATCGTCCGTAACCCCAAAATCTGGATTCCTCCCACGCTGGCCGCTGCCATCACCGGTCCCATTGCCACCTGCCTGTTCCAATTCCAGATGAACGACCCCTCCGGCGGCGTTGCCTCCGGCATGGGTACCTGCGGCATGGTGGGACCCATCGGCGTCTACGCCGGCTGGGTCAATGACGTAGCCACCGGAGCCAAGGCTGCCATCACCGGCACAGACTGGCTGGCTATGGCCCTGATCTGCTTTATCCTTCCCGCTGTTTTGAGCTGGGCCATCGGCATCGCCTGCCGAAAGATGGGCTGGATCAAGGACGGCGACCTGAAGCTGGATTGATCGGTAATTCACGGGAGGGTCAAGACCCTCCCCTACGAACAAAAGAACCTCCCGCCACATTATGCGACGGGAGGTTTGCTATGTCCTTACTGCTTTTCCTTGATGAGGAAGATTGCGATCAGGGAGCTGACCAGCAGCAGGTAGGGATAGAACAGATACTGCATGATATTGAATGCCGACAGGGTCACACCCAGCTCTGCGGCAGCGGAGATGGCCACCAGCATCTGGGCACCGTAGGGGATCACACCTTGGAAGATGCAGGAGAAGGTATCCAGCAGGCAGGCAGCGCGCTTGGGGCTGATGCCGTATTCCTCGCTCATTTCTTTGGCGATGGGGTTTGCCATAACGATGGCCACGGTGTTGTTGGCGGTGGCGATATCCATAGCGCCAACCAGCAGGCCCATGCCCAGCTGACCGCCCTTGCGGCCCTTGAACAGGCTCTGAATGAAGCTCAGCAGCGCATCGAAGCCGCCGTGGACTCGGATCAGGCCGCACATCGCTGCCACCAGAATGGCAACCATAGAAGTCTCAAACATGCCGGAAGCACCGCTGCCCATGCTGGCCAGCAGGTCGGTGGCTGCGGTCTGGCCGGTAGCCAGCATAATGATGGCACCGGACACGATGCCCACCAGCAGCACCACGAAAACATTGATGCCTGCGACACCGCCGATGAGGACCAGCACATAGGGAATGATCTGCACCAGATTGTAGCTCTGGGTAATGGGAGCAGTCTCCTTGCCCAGCGTCATCATCAGAATCAGCGCCAGCGTTGCCAGCGCAGCGGGGAAGGCGATCCAGAAATTGCCCTTGAACTTATCCTTCATGGCGCAGCCCTGACCGTTGCAGGCGGCGATGGTGGTATCGGAAATGAAGGACAGGTTGTCGCCGAACATAGCGCCGCCAACCACGGTGCCCACGCACAGGGCAACATCAAAGCTGGACACATTGGCGACCTCCACAGCAATGGGGGTAATGAGGGTGATGGTGCCCACAGAGGTGCCCATGGCAGTGGAAACGAAGCAGGCCACCACAAACAGGACCGCTACAGCAAACTGGGGCGGGATGATGTCCAGCATGAAGTACGCCACGCTCTGGGCAGAGCTGCGGCCCACAACACCGACAAAAGCGCCGGCAGTCAGGAAGATCAGCAGCATGGTGATGATATTTTTATCTCCCACGCCCTGACCCATGATCTCCAGCTTTTTGTCAAAGCTGAGGGCCTTATTCTGCAGGCAGGCCACCAGAATGGCTACCAGAAATGCGATGACGATGGGGATATTGTAAAAGCCCATGGGGATCTTCATACCATACTCAAACAGCAGGCCAAGACCTAAGTAAATGACCAGAAACACGCCGATGGGCAGCAGCGCAATGGGGTTTCCCTTTTTCATTTTTCTCTCCTCCAAACACATTGGTGTGCGATACAAATACTCTATAAGAGTATCACAGCTGGTACAGCTTGTCAAGAACAGGGATATCTTGTCAGAGAATTTCTCAGGCACGCCGGAATGGCTATTGCTATTTTTTCTTTTTCACCTTATAATAATGATATATTATATAGAAAAAAGGAGAATCTCCATGAAGTACGATTTCACTTCCATTCTGGACCGTCACGGCAAGGATGCCATTGCAGTGGACATGATAGGCATGCCCGGCTCTCCCTATCCCGCTCCCCGGGAGGGCTTTGATGCCATCCCCATGTGGGTGGCTGACATGAATTTCCCCGTCTGCCCCACCATTCAGGAGCACATGATCGCAAGAGCCCAGCACCCCACCTTTGGCTATTTCATGCCCACCAAGGAGTACTTCGATTCCATCATCCGCTGGCAGGAAAGCCACAACGGTGTCACCGGTCTGACCTCCGCCAACATCGGCTATGAGAACGGCGTTCTGGGCGGCGTGGTCACGGCGCTGAATGTGTTCTGCTCCCGGGGCGATAAGGTGCTGCTCCACTCCCCCACCTACGTGGGCTTCACCGGCAGCCTGACCAATAACGGCTATGATATCGTCCATTCTCCTCTGGTGAAGGACGAAAACGGCGTCTGGCGCATGGATTTCGAGGACATGGAGAAGAAAATCGTGGAGGGCAAGATCCACGCCGCCATTTTCTGCTCCCCCCACAACCCCTGCGGCCGCGTCTGGGAAAAGTGGGAAGTGGAAAAGGCCATGGAGCTGTATAAGAAGCACGATGTGATGGTCATTTCCGACGAGATCTGGAGCGATATCATTCTGGCTGGCCACAAGCATGTGCCCACCCAGTCTGTTTCTGAGGATGCCAAGATGCGCACCGTAGCCCTGTACGCCCCCTCCAAGACCTTCAATCTGGCAGGTCTGGTGGGCAGCTACCACATCATCTACAACAAGATGATCAAGGACCGCTGCGACAAGGAAAGCTCTCTGGGCCACTACAACTCTATGAATGTCATGTCCATGCACGCCCTTATCGGTGCCTACCAGCCTGAAGGCTACCAGTGGACCGAGGAGCTGTGCGAAACCATCACCGGCAACGTGGACTATGCCTGTGACTACATCGAAAAGCACTTCGAGGGTGTCACTGTTTCCAAGCCTCAGGGCACCTACATGCTGTTCATCGACTGCGCCCAGTGGCTGGAGAAGCACGGCAAGACCATGGATGAGCTGATGAAGGCCGGCTGGGAGGTCGGCGTTGTCTGGCAGGACGGCCGGGCTTTCCACGGCAAGACCCATATCCGATTGAATCTGGCCCTGCCCCTGAGCCGCGTCAAGGAAGCCTTCGAGCGGCTGGACAAGTATGTCTTCAACGCATAATTTATCGAATTGAATTTCTGTAGGGCGGGAATCCATTCCCGCCGGGCACCTCTGGTTTTTGAGCGCTTATATTTACCGCTCAGAGATAAGGCACCGTCCGGCGGGGATATATCCCCGCCCTACCTTTTTGCCCTTACTATTTCCTAATTCCGAAAAATTCTCACTAGGAATTTTTAAACAAATGTGCTATGATATCAGTTAGAGGTGATTTCTATGGAAAATACCCCCGAAAAGGAATCCGTTGACCAACAGCAGCCCTATGTCCCCCGGCCCAAGTGGCAGGTCTGGATGGCCCGGGCAGGTCTGGTAGTATTTCTTCTATTCGTGGTCTGGCAGCTGATCCAGATCGCCACCGCGGGAATGCTATGAGGATCTTAGGTATCGACCCCGGTTACGGCATCACCGGCTTCGGACTTATTGATGCCCAGCGCAGCCAGTTCCGCCTCCTCAACTGCGGTGCCATTACCACGCCTCCCAATACAGAATTTTCCTGGCGGCTGGAGGTCATTTACAACGATATGACCGAGCTTCTCCGGGTGGCCCAGCCGGACGCGGTGGCCATCGAAGAGCTGTTCTTCGGCCACAACGTCACCACCGGCATCAACGTGGCCCAAAGCCGTGGTGTGATCCTCCTTGCCATCCGGCAGGCAGGACTGCCCATTTTTGAATACAAGCCTATGCAGGTCAAGCAGGCCGTGGTGGGCTATGGCAACGCCACCAAGCATCAGGTGCAGGACATGACCAAGCGCCTGCTGCACTTAAGCGCCATGCCCAAGCCCGACGATGCAGCGGACGCCATCGCCATCGCCCTGTGCCACGCCCGGTCCAGTACATCCCTGCTGGGACAAATTCAGCAAAAAATGTGACAAACGAAGGATGTCATTGCGAACCAGTGCGCACACCGCTCCGCGCCAAGAGCCGCCTGCGGCGGTTGCGCTCTGCACGCGCCTGCGGGCGCAGTGGTGTGGCAATCCCCTCCATAGGTCTGCGCAGAACCATAAAATGATTTATCCCAACATTCGCAGGAGATTGCCACGTCGCTTTGCTCCTCGCAATGACATGTTTTTTCGGAGGAACTCCCTATGCTATATTACGTTTCCGGCAAAGTTGCCGTATTAGAACCCGGACTGGCAGTCATTGACTGCGGCGGTGTGGGCTACGGCTGCCGCGTCACTGCCTATACTGCCGGGCAGCTGAAGCTGAACCAGCAGGCAAAACTCTATATTACCGAGTCTATCCGGGAGGATGCCTTTGACCTCTACGGCTTCATTAGCCGGGAGGAGCAGCGCTGCTATGAGCTGCTGACCTCCGTCAACGGTGTGGGTCCCAAAGCCGCTATGGCCATTCTCTCCTCCGGCGGCCCCCAGAATTTTACACTGGCCGTCATGACCGGGGACGAAAAAATGCTCACCGCCGCACAGGGCATCGGCAAGAAGATCGCCCAGCGCATCATTCTGGAGCTGAAGGACAAGCTGGGCGGCAGTGCCATGGAGCTGGACTTCTCCACCGGCCCCGCCGTTGCCTCTCCCATCCAAAAGGGCAACAACGCCGCCCTTGCCCATGCAGCATTGCAGGAGCTGGGCTACTCCGCTGCGGAGATCAATGCCGCCCTGAAGGGCGTAGACCCCAACGCTACCACAGAAGAAATGGTCCGCTATGCCCTCAGAGCTATGGTGATGAAGGGCTAAAAAATGCAAAATGCTGAATGCATAATGCAGAATTGTTTTCCGTAATTATTTAGAATTTGTCGGCAGCGCCGACACCATCATTATGCATTATGCATTTTGCATTCTGCATTGGAGGTCACGCAATGAGCCTTGAATTTTCTCAAGAATTAGATACCCCCATCATCTCTCCCAGCTATGCCCCTCAGGACGCGGGGGAGATCGGCCTGCGGCCGAAGCTGTTAAGCGACTACACCGGTCAGGAGAAGGCCAAGGGGAATCTGGCCATATATATCGAAGCCGCCCGGCGGCGCAATGAGCCGCTGGACCACACCCTGCTTTACGGCCCGCCCGGCCTTGGCAAGACCACACTGGCCGGTGTCATCGCCAACGAAATGGGTGTCAACATCCGAGTCACCTCCGGCCCTGCCATCGAGAAACCCGGTGACTTGGCTGCCCTGCTGACCAACCTGAACCCCGGCGACATTCTCTTCATTGACGAGATCCACCGTTTAAACCGGGTAGTAGAAGAGATTCTGTACCCCGCCATGGAGGACTTCGCCATCGATATCATCGTGGGCAAGGGTCCCAGCGCCAACTCCATCCGCTTGGACCTGCCGAAATTCACGCTGGTAGGTGCCACCACCCGGGCCGGTCAGCTGTCCGCACCTCTCCGGGACCGCTTCGGTGTCAATCTGCGGCTGGAGCTGTATACCCCCGAAGAGCTGGCAAAAATCGTCACCCGTTCTGCCACGATCCTCGGCATGCCCATTGCCCCGGAGGGTGCCATGGAGATTGCCTCCCGCAGCCGGGGAACGCCCCGAATCGCCAACCGGTTCCTGCGCCGGGTCCGGGACTTCGCAGAGGTCATGGGCGACGGCACCATCACGAAGGAAGCCGCCGATCTTGCCCTGCACCGTCTGGAGGTTGACCGTCTGGGTCTTGACAACATCGACCGCCGAATGCTCACCGCCATCATCCAGAACTATTCCGGCGGCCCGGTGGGTCTGGAGACCCTTGCCGCCACCATCGGCGAGGAGGCCGTGACGCTGGAGGATGTGTATGAGCCCTATCTAATGCAGCTGGGCTTCCTGACACGAACGCCCCGAGGCCGCTGCGTTACCGCACTGGCCTATGACCACCTGCACATTCCCTACGAGGGGCAGGCACAGTTCAGCATTTAATGAAATATTGTTATTGTGAACCAGCTCACAGGCTGGTTCACAATGACAATTCTTGTTTGGATTTCCCCAGAAATTATTTCACAAACCATTGACAAATTGTTCACATTTGTGTATAATCCGATTTGTGGCAGTGTTTGCCACCTATTAAATCGACCTCGCGTTATAACATTTTTCTGGGATTTCACGGGGCAACAACAAACCGAAGAGAGGTATTTCCAATGTACGAAGATAAGACTTTAGTTTGCAAAGAGTGCGGCAACGAGTTCGTGTTCACCGCTGGTGAGCAGGAGTTCTACGCAGAGCGCGGCTTCCAGAACGAGCCCCAGCGCTGCAAGGCTTGCCGTGACGCTCGCAAGAACGCTACCCGTGGCCCCCGTGAGTTCTTCACCGCTACCTGCGCTCGTTGCGGCGGCGAAGCAAAGGTTCCCTTCCAGCCCAAGTCCGACCGCCCCGTTTTCTGCAGCGAGTGCTTCGCTCAGATGCGTGCTAACGGCTAATTGCTGAAACAGACCGAACATAACCGGACCGAAGAAATTCGGTCCGGTTTGTTTTTTTATGTAGGGGCGATTCGTGAATCGCTCCTAGGATTGCCCGTTGCGCACTCTGCTCTCCATATGCCCGGATTGGATCACCGGTGGCTTTGGGTCTACCGCTTCCCATGGGATCTGCTTTTTTTCGTCGTCTTTCATCCATTCTCACCTCGTTCATAGTATGCTCCGGCTCCCTCCGGAGATACATTTTTCACAGATTTTATGCCCGTTCTTTGTCCGGTTTGTAAACTTTTTCCAAACAACTTGCATATTCCATACGCACATGATAAAATAATTTGTAGCGTGCTACATTTTTATTTGGGAGGTGATCCTTCTGAAATACCACTATGGACATATGCTCCGCATCCTGCATTGGTGCACCGATCAGTCCGTGACCAACGCATTGGAAACCATGGAATTGACTGCGGCACAGGGACACATTATGGGCTATCTGGCCCATCAGAGCCAGCCTCCCTGCCCCCGGGACATCGAAAAAGAGTTCCAGCTCAGCCATCCCACCGTTTCCGGCATTCTGTCCCGCATGGAACAGAAAGGCTTCATCGAACTGCGCACCGACCCCGATGACCGGCGATGCAAGCGCGTCTACGTTCTGCCCAAGGGCAAGCAATGCCACGATCTGATACATGCTACCATTCAAACCAATGAGCAGCGCATCGTAGACGGCTTTACCCCCGAGGAGCAGGAGCTGTTTGGACAGCTTTTGCAGCGGGCCATCACCAATATGGGCGGCAGTCCCTGCCACCGCAGACACAAGGAGGAACCGAAAGAATGATAAAACGACTAGCCCGGTGCATCCGGGAATACAAATGGCCGGCGATCTTAAGCCCGCTGTGCATGGTGGGCGAGGTAGCCATGGAGGTGCTGATCCCGCTGGTGATGGCTGACCTGTATGACTACGGTGTGGTCCTGCAGGACATGAACGTGGTGGTCATCAAGTCCCTCCAGCTGGTACTGTGCGCACTGGCCTCTCTGGGCTTCGGTGTGGCCTCTGCGGTGTTCGCCTCTAAAGCCGGCACCGGCTTTGCCCGCAATCTTCGCCATGACATGTTCTACAATGTGCAGAAGTTCAGCTTCAGCAACATTGATAAATTCTCTTCCGCTTCCATCGTCACCCGCTTGACCTCTGACGTTGCCAACCTGCAGATGACCTTCCAGATGATGATCCGTATGGCCATCCGCTGCCCCATGATGCTGGTGCTGGCCCTGATCTCCGCCCTGCGGATCAGCCCCAAGCTCACCGGCATTTACGGTGCCGTTATCCCCGTGCTGGCCATTGCACTGATCTGTCTGGTCCCCTCCGTGTTTAAGATCTTTGATTACGGCTTCAAGCTGATGGATAAGATGAACAACACCGTGCAGGAAAATATCCACGGCATCCGGGTGGTGAAGTCCTATGTCCGGGAAGAAAAGGAAGTGGAAAAATTCACTGACGTTTCTGCCGATCTGGCAAAGAGCTTTTCCAAGGCCGAGAAAATCCTCGCCCTCAACAGCCCCATTATGCAGGGCTGTGTCTATACCTGTATGCTGACCATCTCCTTTGTAGGTGCCAAGATGGTCGTGGAATCCGGCAACAATCCCATGGTCGGCCTCACCACCGGTCAGCTCAGCTCCATGTTTACTTATACCACCCAGATTCTCTCCGGCCTGATGATGCTGTCCATGGTCTTCGTCATGATGACCATGAGCCGTACCCCTCTGCGCCGCTGCTATGAGATTCTGGAGGAAGAGCCGGACCTGCTGTCTCCCGACGTGGCTGTCACCACCGTTCCCGACGGCTCCATCGACTTTGAGAATGTTTCCTTCCGTTACAGCGCCACCGCCCAGCACCGGGCACTGAAGGAAGTGAATTTGCATATTCCCTCCGGCGCCACCGTGGGCATTCTCGGCTCCACCGGCTCCTCCAAATCCACGCTGGTGCAGCTGATCCCCCGGCTGTATGATGTCAGCGAAGGCAGCCTAAAGGTGGGCGGCATTGATGTCCGAAAATACGATCTGGAAACCCTCCGTGACAATGTTGCCATGGTTCTCCAAAAGAACACCCTCTTTTCCGGCACCATCAAGGAAAATCTCCGCTGGGGCAACCCCAATGCCACCGATGAAGAGCTGATCCACGCCTGCAAGCTGGCCTGCGCCCACGATTTCATCATGTCCTTCCCCGACCAGTACGATCACAAGATTGAGCAGGGCGGCACCAACGTTTCCGGCGGTCAGAAGCAGCGTCTGTGTATCGCCCGGGCCCTGCTGAAGAAGCCTCAGATCCTGATCCTTGACGACTCCACCTCCGCCGTGGATACCGCCACCGATGCCTCCATCCGGAAGGCCTTCCGGGAGGAGATCCCCGGCACCACCAAGCTCATCATTGCCCAGCGTATTGCCTCCGTTCAGGAATCGGATATCATCATCCTGATGGAAAACGGCCAGATCGGTGCCGTGGGCAACCATGAGCAGCTGATGCAGACCTCCGAAGTGTATCAGGAAATCTACTACTCTCAGCAGAAAGGAGGGCTGGAATAATGCCTCCTGCAAAAATGCGCGGCGACGGCCGCATGGCAAAGGACCCCAAGAAGACCCTCCTGCGGCTGCTCAGCTATCTGAAAAAATACTGGCCCACGCTGGTCATCGTGCTGCTGTGTGTTCTGGCCACCGCCTTTGCCTCTATCACCGGTTCTACCGCCCTCGGCGATCTGGTGGATGAATTTATCCTGCCTATGGTGGCCTCCGGCTCTACCGATTTTACTCCCCTGACCCAGTTTATCTTCCGGATCGCCTGTATTTTCGCCGTTGGTGCCCTTGCCAGCTTCCTGCAGAGTTATCTGATGGTCGGTGTGACTCAGGGCATCCAGAAGACTGTTCGCGATGAGATGTTCCGCAAAATGCAGTCCCTTCCCCTGCGCTACTTTGATACCAACACCGCCGGCAATATCATGTCCCGCTACACCAGCGACATCGACACTCTCCGGCAGATGATCTCCCAGTCTATTCCCCAGACCGTTTCCGCCATTATCACCCTTGTGGTGGTCTTCTCCGCCATGGTGGCAGAATCCTGGATCCTCACCATCGTCACTATGATTACGGTTCTTGGCGTTGTCTTCGTTACCAAGTATCTGGCAGGCAAGGCCGGAAAGTATTTCATCGGCCAGCAGCGTTCTCTGGGCGCCCTGAACGGCTACATCGAGGAAATGATCACCGGACAGAAGGTGGTCAAGATCTTCAACCACGAGGAGATCTGTAAGGACGAGTTCAACGAGCTTAACGGCATCCTTCAGAAAAATGCCTTCTCCGCCGGCAAATTCTCCAACATGATGGGCCCCATCAATAACAATCTGGGCTACGTCCAGTATGCCATTCTCGCCATCGTAGGCGGCACCATCGTGGTCAATTCCAACGGCAGCCTGCTGACGCTGGGCAGCCTGATGACCTTCATGATCCTGTCCCGGAACTTTAACCAGCCCATCAACCAGATCTCCAACCAGTTCAATTCCATCATCATGGCATTGGCCGGTGCAGAGCGGGTCTTTGAGCTGATGGATGAGAAGCCGGAGATCGACGAAGGCTACGTCAAGCTGGTGAACGCCCACATTGCAGAGGACGGCACCATTACCGAGTCCGTAGAACGTACCGGCCGCTGGGCTTGGAAGCACTACCATAAGGCCGACGACACCACCACCTATACCGAGTTGAAGGGCGATATCACCATGTTCAACGTGGATTTCGGCTATGTTCCCGAAAAGACCGTGCTCCATGATATCACCCTGTATGCCCGTCCCGGTCAGAAAATCGCCTTCGTTGGCGCCACCGGTGCCGGTAAGACCACCATCACCAACCTCATTAACCGATTCTACGACATCGGTGACGGCAAGATCCGCTATGATGACATCAACATCAACAAGATCTGCAAGGCAGACCTGCGGCGCTCTCTGGGTGTCGTCCTGCAGGAAACCAACCTGTTCACCGGCACCGTCATGGAAAATATCCGCTACGGCAAGCTGGATGCCACCGATGAAGAGTGTATTCAGGCCGCCAAGCTGGCCAACGCCCATGACTTTATCACCCGCCTGCCTCAGGGCTACCAGACGGAGCTGACTGGCAACGGTGCCAGCCTCTCTCAGGGCCAGCGGCAGCTGATCGCCATCGCCCGGGCCGCCGTAGCCGATCCTCCTGTTATGATCCTTGATGAGGCTACCTCCTCCATCGATACCCGCACCGAGCGGCTGGTCCAAAACGGCATGGATGCCCTGATGCACGGACGCACCGTCTTCGTCATCGCCCACCGCCTCAGCACCATCATGAACTCCGACTGCATCATGGTGCTGGATCACGGCCGCATCATCGAGCGGGGCACCCACGACGAGCTCATCGAAAAGAAGGGCACCTACTACAAGCTCTATACCGGCGTATTCGAGCTGGAATAAGCAAAAAAACAACCCCGGGAGCATATGCTCCCGGGGTTTGCTGCATTGTACCATTTCGTAGGTGAGGGTGGTGCTCCGCGCAGCGAATCTCAAATGATAATGATTGCCGGTGGCAATCATACCATAATTCACAAGCCCCTCCCCTACAGTTTTTATTCTCTTAGCACAGCTTTGCGCCGGCGGGGATGGCATCATCCACCATCAGCAGGTTCAGCTTTTCCTCACCCTTCTCGGTGTGGACGGCGCTGATGAGCATGCCGCAGCTCTCCCGGCCCATCATCTTTCTGGGGGGCAGGTTGGTGATAGCCACCAAGGTCTTGCCGATGAGCTCCTCAGGCTTGTAGAACTTGGCAATGCCGGAGAGGATCTGGCGGTCGGTACCGGTGCCGTCGTCCAGCGTAAACTGGAGCAGCTTGTCGGACTTCTTGACATTCTTGCAGTCCTTGACCTTCACAGCACGGAAGTCAGACTTGCAGAAGGTGTCAAAGTCCACCTTCTCCTCAGAATAGGGCTCGATCTCGATGGCGGGCAGCTTTTCCTTTGCCTTGGCGGCATTGAAAGCGTCGATCTCCTCCATCTTCTTGACGGGATCCAGACGGGCAAACAGGATCTCGCCTGCACCCACCTTGCCGCCCACGGGCATAGCGCCGAAGGATACAAGGCTCTCCAGGCCGCCGTTTTCCACATTCAGCTGAGCGAGGATCCGGTCGGAGGTATCCGGAAGGAAGGGCTTCAGTGCCACAGCAGCGAAGCGGATGGCCTCCAGCAGGTTATACAGAACCGTGCCCAAACGGGGCTTGGTCTCCTCGGACTTTGCCAGCGCCCAAGGCATGGTCTCGTCAATATACTTGTTGGCACGGCGCAGCAGGACAAAGATCTCGTCAATGGCGTCGGCCACCTTCAGCTCGTTCATCTTGGCTTCCACCTTGCCGGGCATGGCCAGCGCCACAGCCTTCAGCTCCTCGTCCACGGCCTCCGCTGCTACAGGTGCCATGATTTCGCCGCCGAAATACTTGTTGTCCATGGCGATGGTGCGGTTCACCAGATTACCCAGAATGTTTGCCAGCTCGGAGTTGACACGCTCGATGATCAGCTCATAGGTCATGATGCCGTCCGCAGCGAAGGGCATCTCGTGCAGCACAAAATAGCGGACAGCATCCACACCGAACAGCTCCACCAGATCGTCGGCGTAGATCACATTGCCCAGGGACTTGGACATCTTGTCGCCCTTCACCAGCAGCCAAGGATGGCCGAAGACCTGCTTCGGCAGGGGTTCGCCCATGCTCATCAGGAAGATGGGCCAGTAAATGGTGTGGAAACGGACGATATCCTTGCCGATCAGGTGCAGATCGGCAGGCCAGAACTTCTTGTAATGCTCATCATGGTTGCCATCGGGATCATAGCCGCAGAAGGTGATATAGTTGCTCAGAGCATCCAGCCAGACATAGCTGACATGGCCGGGTGCGAAATCCAGCGGCACGCCCCAAGTAAAGCTGCTGCGGGAGACGCACAGGTCCTGCAGACCGGGCTTCAGGAAGTTGTTGACCATCTCGTTCTTCCGGCTTTCGGGCTGGATGAACTCAGGATGCTCCTCAATGTGCTTCATCAGCTGGTCAGCGTACTTGCTCATCTTGAAGAAGTATGCCTCTTCCTCTGCATCCTGCACATCCCGGCCGCAGTCGGGGCACTTACCGTCTTTCAGCTGGCTCTCGGTCCAGAAGGATTCACAGGGGGTGCAGTACTTGCCGCTGTATTTGCCCTTGTAAATATCGCCCTTTTCGTACATCCGGCGGAAGATCTTCTGGACCTTGGACTTGTGCTCAGGGTCGGTGGTGCGGACAAAGCGGTCGTAGGTAGTGTTCATCAGATCCCAGATATCCTTGATCTGGCCGGCAACATTGTCCACATACTCCTGAGGGCTGATGCCCGCGGCCTCTGCCTTCTGCTGGATCTTCAGGCCGTGCTCGTCCGTGCCGGTCTGGAAGTACACATCAAAGCCAGCCTGCCGCTTGTAGCGGGCAATGGCATCGGCCAATACGATCTCATAAGTATTGCCGATGTGGGGCTTGGCAGAGGTGTAGGCGATGGCCGTAGAAATATAATAGGGTTTCTTTTCAGTCATTTTCTTTCCTCCTTAAATAGAAAAATCGCCCTTGGAAACACTCCAAGGGCGACAAAATTGACGCGGTACCACCTTGATTCGCAGCTGTCAAATTTTCCTGTCATTGCGAGCCAGTGCGCACACTGGCGTGGCAATCTCCGAAAAACTACAGCCGCCTCTCAATCGCGCAGTAACGGGCGCACCCGAAGCTGCCTACCTATCGGCAGCCTACGCTCCAAGACCATGTTCTTCTCCGCGCTTGCGTGTCCCCTCTCACCTGCCGGGACTCTCTGACCGGGCGCCAAAGAATACTCTTCTCTTCACAGCGTTTCCATATACGCAGAACATTATAGCCCAAAAGAAGCCCATTTGTCAACACCTATCCGGGAATAAATGGGCATTTATCGGTCTGTCGAAATATAGATGTCATTGCGAGGAGCCCCGAAGGGGGCGACGTGGCAATCCCCTCCAAAGGTCCGCACAGAAGCCTGAAACGATACATTCCGGAATCTTGTGGGGGATTGCCACGTCGGGCTTCGCCCTCCTCGCAATGACATGCAATACGCACGATTCATCCATCCTTCCGGGTCAGCCACAATGCCACGGCGATGGCGCTGACACCGCCTGTCAGCTTGCCCACGATCATGGGGCCGATCATTTCCGGAGCAAACCCGGCGGTAAACCCCAGATGGTCGCCAAAGACGAAGGCCGCCGACACTGCAAAGGCAATGTTGACCACCTTTCCTCTCTGATTCATCTCCTTCACCAGCCCAAAGGTGGCAATGGAATTGGCGAGGCTGGCGATCAGTCCCGCTGCTGCCGCATCGTTGATGCCCAGCCACTTTCCCGCCGCCATAAGCGGCCTTCGCAGCAGCTTTGTCAGCACGAACACCAGTGGAAAAGCCCCCGCCAGCAAAATGGCAATGGTCCCTACGGTGGCAAAGCCTTCCGAAATCGGTGCCATGCCGGGGATCACAGCAAAGCCCGTCAGGGCCTCCACAATCGCCGCTGCCAAACCCACCGTCACCAGCACCACCACCGCTTTTCCAAACACCGCAAAGCCCTTCACCATGGCGTTTTCCGCCCGCCACAGTCCCAACGCGATCAGAACCGCAATGAGGACAATGGGCACCAGATTCCGCAGCACCATAGTAACCGGAAATCCCCCAGCAAGTCCACCCGCCAGCACACCAACCGGAATGGTCACGATGCCGCATAAGATTCCCTTTGCCATGGCAGGCCTATCCTTTTCTTCTAAGATCCCCATGGCGACCGGAATGGTAAACACCAGCGTGGCGCCCAGCATGGAGCCATTCAGCACACCCCCCAGCAGCGCTGCCCGGGGGTCCTCCGCCATGGCTGCTGCCAATGCACCGCCGCCCATGTCGCAGGCCAAAATGGTTCCGGCAAACATGGCCGGGTCCGCACCCAGAAAAGAAAATACAGGCACCACCACAGGCCGCAGCAGCCTCGCCAGTACCGGTGCCAAGGAAACCACACCCACCATTGCCAGCGCCAGCGAGCCCATGGCAAGGATGCCCTCTTCAAATTTCTCTCCCAGCCCAAACCGGTTTCCACAGATCCGGTCCAGCGCCCCCAAAACCGCAAAACCTGCCATCACGGCAATGAGAATCTCATGAAACATAGTCGTCACCTCGGATGTAAATGTTCGATTATCCGTTATTCGTAGGGGAGGGGCTTGCCCCTCCCTTCAACTACCTTTACATCAGTTCTGATGCTACTTCTCATCCACAATGGCCACCACAGCGGCATCCACCGGGGCATCCATACAATACCGGGAAGCCACAGTGCCGGTAGCCAGCAAAACCCGGTCCCCTTCGCCTGCCCCTACCTGATCTGCAGCAACGATTTCCTCCCCGTCAGATTTCACCACAAGAAAGGTCTGTCCCTGCAGACAGGGTGCTTTCCGGGTGGCCCAGACAGAGCCGATCACTTTTCCTACCTTCATCTTGTTCCCTCCATGATTTCCTTTGCCAGCGGTGTCAGCATGGCGCCGGGAGCAGGCTGCCGCCCGGATGACCGCAGGATCCTTGCTTCCTCTGCGGTAATGAGCTTCTTTCGTCCCCCGTCGGTAAACAGCACGCCCCAGTTTTTCAGTTCCCGCTGGGCTGCGGTCAAGCTTCCCGACAGAGCCCGGTTTTTGGGTGCCTCCGGCAGCCCCGGGGTGTACAGATACACCGGTTTCCCTTCTGCCAAGGCAGCAAGCACCCGTTCCTCCCGAAACCGTAGAAGCTCTGACAACGACAAGGATCCGATGACCACCGCATCATAGGATCCTTCCGTCACATACCGGTAGCCCAGCTCCATTCCCGGCTCCCGGCCGATCAACAGTGCCGTCATCATAGCAGGATTCTCCCCAGATCCCCCTTCTGAAAGCCGCAGGCATTGGCTTCATCGTAGTCCAGATGAACATAGGATGCAAAATCCGGGCTGACCCGCACCGCAACCTCTTCAAACAGCACGGGCCGTGCGGTAAGGGCCTGCAGCTTCACCACCTGCTTGTCCTTTACCCCGAACCGCGCCGCATCCTCGGGGGTCAGATGGATATGGCGTTTCGCCGCAATGACCCCCTCCTGAAGCTGAACCCGGCCCCGGTCCGTCACCAGTGTCGCTCCCGGACTGCCTTTAACGCTTCCGCTGAGCCGGACAGGGGCTTCTACCCCCAGCGTTCTGGCATCCGTCAGGGAAATCTCCACCTGTGCTTCTTTCCTCTCCGGGCCTAAAACCGCCACGTTTTGAAATTCTCCCTTCGGTCCCACCACCGTGACCCGCTCATTGGCCAGAAACTGTCCCGGCTGGGACAGGGGCCGTTTAGGGGTCAGCGGATGACCAAACAGCAATTGCGCCTGCTCTTTTGTCACATGCACATGCCGCCCGGAGGCCTCCAGCTCCACAAAAATGCGCCGCAGGACCCCCTCCACCAGCGCACCTAATTCCTGATTCTCCATAACCCGCTCCTTGCTGTAAATGATCGTCTATCTGCAAATTTCATACACCCCTGTAGGGCGGGGTCATGACCCCGCCGGGCACTATCGATATTCTCGATGTTCCGTTCATTGGCATAATGTAATCGTTTTTGTTTTTACCACGATAAAATTTGATACCGGGTCGGCGGGGTCATAACCCCGCCCTACATTCCGTTGTACAAACGATCACATCGTACTACCCCAACCGCTCCAGAATCTTTTTCGTCAGCGCCTCCAGCAGTGCTTCATCCATTCCGGCTGCATGCTCCTTTTTCCCAACACCCCACGCCACCCGGCGGATGTTGATGAGATCCAGCGGAGAAATATTATTGGAGGAGCTGCTGCCCCCCACTGCGCCGCAGCCCAAGGTCAGGGCCGGGAACAGCCCGGTGGATGCCCCAATGCCTCCCAGCGCCGCCGGGGTATTCACAAGGAACCGGGACACCGGGATCTTGGCCGCGAACCGCCGTACCACAGCCTCGTCCTCTGCATGCATGGCGAAGGTGTGTCCGCTGCCCTCATGGTCCAGGATCTCGATGCATTTGCGCAGCACCGCTTCTTCGCTGTCCATGACATAGAAGGCCAGCACCGGACACAGCTTTTCCATAGAGTAGGGCCGGGAGGGTCCCGCCTCCTGCTCCCGGGCCACAAGGATCTTGGTGGTCTTAGGAACGGAAAAACCTGCTTTTTCTGCAAGATAAATGGCTGTTTTTCCCACAATTTCCGGATTTAAGCTGCCATTTGGCCGAAACAGCAGCTTTCCCAGCCGCCCTGCCTCCTCCGGATTCATAAAATATAACCCCTGCCGTTTTCCCTCTTCCAGAACCGCCGCTTCCATTGGCTTTTCTACAATGATGCTCTGTTCAGAGGCGCAGACAGTGCCGTTGTCAAAGGTTTTGGATCTTACGATACAGGCAATGGCTTTTGCCACATCTGCCGTGTGATGAATATAGGCAGGTCCGTTGCCTGCCCCCACACCGATGGCAGGCTTGCCGGAGGAATAGGCCGCCTTTACCATGGCAGGACCGCCGGTGGCAAGGATCAGCCGGGTCTCCGGAGCTGACATCAGCTCCTGACAGCCCGCCAGTGCCGGGATACTGAGACAGGCCACGCTGCCCTTAGGCGCCCCGGCAGCCTCCGCCGCCTCCGCCACGATCTGAGCTGCCTTCCGGGTACAGACAATGGCCTTGGGATGGGGAGAGAATACGATGGGATTGCCTGCTTTCAGGGCAATGACCGCCTTATAGCACACGGTGGAGGTAGGATTGGTGCTGGGCACGATGGCGGCAATCACTCCCACAGGAATCCCGATCTCCCACACCCTTTTTTCCCGGTCCTCCCGCAAAAGGCCTACGGTTTTTATCCCCCGGATAGCCTCCACCACGGTTTCCGATGCAAAGCGGTTTTTAATGGTTTTATCCTCCACATTGCCAAAGCCGGTCTCCTTTACCGCCAGCTCTGCCAGCAGCACAGCCTCCTTGGCAAAGGCCTTGGCTATCGCCTCTGCAATGGCGTCGAGCTTCTCCTGCGGCAAGTCTGCCAGAATCCGCTGAGCCTGCTTCGCTTCCCGCAAAACCGCCCGCGCCTCCTGCCGCGCCGCCAAATCCTTGTCAAATTCCATATCAGCACCTACTCTCAAAGGATAGATGTCATTGCGAGCCAGTGCGCACACTGGCGTGGCAATCCCCATCAAAGGTCCGCACAGGACCATAAAACGATGCCATCCGGGAAAAAGCAGGGGATTGCCACGTCGGCCTGCGGCCTCCTCGCAATGACATTCGTTTTCAGTCACAACATCAAAAAAATTTCCCTTAAAACAACAAACTGGACCCATCTCCGGCTTTCTTTGTCAGCTTTCCGTTTTCCACAAAGCCCATTTTCTCCAGCCACCGCTGAAATTCCGGGATGGCTGTCTTCCCCGTCAGCTCCCGCAGGGCCGCCGTTTCCCGGAAGCCGGTGGTCTGGTAGTTCAGCATGATGTCATCCCCATGAGGGATTCCCATGAAGTAATTGCACCCCGCCATGGTCAGCAGGCTCGCCAGGTTCTCAATATCGTTCTGGTCCGCCTTCATGTGATTGGTATAACAGCAGTCGCAGCCCATGGAGATCCCCGTCAGCTTCCCCATAAAATGGTCTTCCAACCCCGCCCGGGTCACCTGCCGTGCATCATAGAGGTATTCCGGACCGATGAAGCCCACAACGGTATTCACCAGGAACGGCTGGAACCGTTTGGCAAAGCCATAGCACCGTGCCTCCATAGTCACCTGATCGGTTCCGTGATGGGCATTGGAGGAAAGCTCGGAACCCTGTCCCGTTTCAAAATACATCACATTGGGACCTTCCGCCGTACCCTCTTTCAGAAGCAGCTGCCTTGCCTCTTCCAGCGTTGCCGCATTGAAGCCAAAGGCCTCGTTTCCCTTCTGGCTGCCGGCAATAGACTGGAAGATCAGGTCGCAGGGGGCACCATTACGTACCGCCTTCATCTGGGCCGTCACATGGGCCAGCACGCAGATTTGGGTCGGGATCTGCCAATGCTCTTTGATCTCCTGAAAGCGCCGCAGCACCTTCCCCACCTGCTCCGGGCTGTCTGTCACCGGGTTCAGGCCGATGACCGCATCCCCTGCACCAAAGCTGAGACCCTCCAAGGTGGAGGCCGTAATGCCCTCCGGGTCATCGGTGGTATGGTTGGGCTGCAAACGGCAGCTCAAGGTCCCCGGCAAGCCAATGGTGGTATTGCAGTGGGCGGTGACGGTGATCTTGTTGGCGGCATAGATCAGATCCAGATTGCTCATAAGCTTGCACACCGCCGCCACCATTTCTGCGGTCAATCCCCGGCTGATTTTGCGGATATCCGCCCCGGTAGTGTTCTCCGACAAGATCCATTCCCGCAGATCCGATACGGTCCAGCCCCGGATCCTGCCATAGACCGCCTCATTCACATCGTCCTGAATAATGCGGGTGACCTCGTCCTCTTCATAAGGCACCGCCGGATGCTCCCGAAGATCCCCCAGTGTTACAGCAGACAGCACCACCTTGGCGGCAATCCGCTCCCGGGCCGTTTCCGCTGCCAGACCCGCCAGCTTATCGCCGGTCTTCTCCTCATTCGCCTTGGCAAGGACCTCTTTTAAGTCTCGAAATGTGTAAGTTTTCCCCAACAGGGTCGTTTTCAGTTTCATAATTTCCACCTTCGCGGCGCAGTATGCGCCAAGGCTTCCCCCGGGGGGAAGCTGTCAAAAATCTTCGATTTTTGACTGATGAGGAATGCGGGCAGTAAGGTTACGATTTGTACAGCGTTTCAGACCTATTCACAGGTCAATACTGTACGCCATCCCTCATCCGTCTTCAAAATCGCCATATCGGCGCTTTTGAATCCACCTTCCCCCCGGGGGAAGGCTTTCTCCTATATTTTCCCCTTCCACCGGATCATCAGAATATACAGCATACTGCTCATCCGATTCAGCGCCTGCAGGATATCCAGTCTTGTGGGGTTGCCCTCCCGGTCGGAAAAGGCCTCCACCGCTGCCAATTCCGCCTCCCGGGCAGCGCAGCGTGTCCGGTTCAGCCGTGCGATCACCGCCCCATCCGCTGCTGAGGGCATGAAATGAGACTGCCCATAGTATTCCTGAGGGAAATGACTCCGTTTTCGCTGCTCCGCCTCCGTCAGGCCGCACAGCTTCTCCCATTTCAGGGGCTGCTCCAGCACATCACATTGGATGATCTTCCGGGCTAGCATCAGAATTTCCCCCACCGGAGTCACCAGCTCCGGGTCCGCCAGCTGGCACAAAATCAGCTCCGCTTCCAATGTGTCCAGCTTTCCCCGAAACGCGATCCGGGGATGGGTCTTCGGCACCAGCACCTGTGCATTCAGGTGGGTCAGCTGCTCCGGCTTTTCCTCCACGAAGCCCCCGCCAAGGAGGGCATAGCGCTCCGGTCTCGCCTGTTCTGCCGGTAAAATCTCGATCCGCTCCCGGCTCAGCCAGTCCCGGGCTGAGCTTGTCAGCTGATCCCCCTTACCCAGATAGAAGACCCGCCTGCCGTCCCGGTTGCGGACATTTGCACGGGCCGCTTCCTCGTTGTAAAGCATTTCTTACTTCCCGGCAGGGGGATTCTGACCCAGACGGCCCTTAGGCAGAATGGCATCCACCTCCATGTGGGGCCGGGCGATAACATGAACGGAGATCAGCTCTCCCACCTTCTCCGCTGCCGCAGCACCGGCATCGGTAGCTGCCTTCACCGCACCCACATCGCCCCGGACCATCACCGTCACAAGGCCGCCCCCTACCTGTTCCTTGCCGATGAGCTGCACATTGGCAGACTTCACCATAGCATCTGCCGCCTCAATCGCACCGATCAGACCCTTCGTCTCGATCATTCCCAAAGCATTCGTATCCATACCCATTCGTCCTTTCATATGATGAACTCCATTAAATTGATGGTATATTGCACCGGCGCGGAAGCGCCCTCGGCTTCCCCCGGGGGGAAGCTGGCAAAAATCTTTGATTTTTGACTGATGAGGAATGCGGGCGGTAACGTAACGATCAGCACAATGTTTCAAGTCTATTTCAGACTTAAAACTGCACGCCATCCCTCATCCGACCTCGCTTGCGCTCGGCCACCTTCCCCCCGGGGGAAGGCTTTTCTATCTCTCCACCGGCCGCATAGCTACCTCTGCCACGGCCTGAGCAAAGGCGGTGCAGGCAGCTTCACAGGCACTTTGGGTGCCGCTGAGCAGTCCCCCGCCAAAATTGGTCTCGCTGGGCGGGGCGTAGAGCTTTTTCAGCTCCACATCTGCCGCTTTCAGTGCTGCATCCATGGCATACATTCCCTCCAGCGGCGGTGCGATCAGGTAAGCCAATGCGGTCCCCGGTGCTACTCCCGCCTCTTTTGCCAAAAATAAGCCGCTGCTGCTTACAGTATGCGCAAGATACGGGACCTTATTCACTTCCTCAAAGCCGATCCGCTGAAGCGTGGACAGCGCCGCCTCCATGCCGCTGCGGACTGCCCCGGGAGTCCGGCCTGCCAGAATGCCGATGACCTCTCCTGCATTGGGGGTGGAGGCATTGGCAGCCCCGGCGTAGAAGCTCCTGCCATAGGCTACCTCCACCTCTGCCGCCTTGGTGGCCGCATCCAGCGCAATATAGGTGGCATCGTCACTGTCCGTGGTCAGCATGGCAAGGGAAGGATAACCCTTGGGTGCACCCAACGCCTGACAGAGGGCAGGGCTGGCATTGGCCAAGTAGCGCACAGCCAAAACCGTTACCGGGATCATGCGCCCGCCTCCGTCAGCAGCCCTACACCGGATACCTTTTTCTGCAAAATGGTTTCAATGAGTCCTGCAATATGGGCCCCGGCCTCCACCGCCGGAGTGCCCTGTGCATGGATGTTGGATACTACCGTCCGGGCCGACTCCGAGACCCCGGTATGGGGACGGTAGGTGATATAGGCAGACATGCTTTTGTCCGTCACCAGACCGGGCCGCTCTCCCACCAGCATACAAACCAGCTCGCAGCCCGTTATATCTCCGATGGCATCCCCGGCACCCACCCGGCAGTACCGGACGAAAATGGGAGTCCCGGAATCGATCCCCTTCAGCTTCAGTCCATCCCGGATAGCCGCCAGACAGTCCATGGCATTGGCTATGATGGCTGCGGAAGACAGTCCGTCCCCCACCACGATCTGGACCCGAGGCGTACCGGGTATGGCTGCGCGGATCTTGCGTTGGGTTTCCTCATCAAAGCACCGTCCATGGTCAGGCCGGGTCAAATATTCGTCCTTGCTATGGCACCGAGTCTGCACCTCTGCCATACCGTTTTGGGCTGCGAAATCCTCCGGTACCTGAGAAAACACCGCATCCTGAGCCGCCGCATGGTCTGCCCGGAAGCGGAGCATGGTCAGGGTCTTGTATCGGGCGCCAGCCTTTCCGCTTCCCAACCGTGCCGGAGTCTTGTCCTTCATTTTCCGGTATTTTTCCCCGTTTTCCGGATCCTCTGTCAGATACAGCTTCCGCAGATCCAGCGCCGTCACATCCGGAACGAAGTCCCCGTCATGATACTGTGTATCTTTTTTCTCCGGCTGGGGCTCGGTTGCGTGATACTCCGTCGCCTTCACCATAGGCGGCCCATTCAGCCCGCCCAAAATCTCCGCCACCATGGCAGCCAATTCCTGTTTGTTCATGGATACCCTCCTTAACATAGTGGCGCGGGAGCGCCAAGGCTTCCCCCGGGGGGAAGCTGGCAAAAATCTTTGATTTTTGACTGATGAGGAATGCGGGCGGTAATGTTGCGATTTGCACCATGTTTCGGACCTTTTTCAGTCTTGAAACTGCACGCCACCCCTCATCCAACCTCACCTACGCTCGCCCACCTTCCCCCCGGGGGAAGGCTTCGGGCGCTCCCGCGCCATAGCAACATAAATACCATCTCACTGTCCCAGCACCAGTGTCTTCACCACCACCGGCAGAGCGTGCTCCACTGGAGCCCCGATATCCAGATAGCAGCCGGGGCTTACCTTTACCCGGTCAATGCACAAGATCCGGGCCGTCTTCGGCAGGCGCAGAGCCAGCGCCTGCCCCAGCGCCTTTGCCATATCCTGTTCCAGACATACCAGCAGCTCCCCCGGCGCCTGCCGGGCCAATGCATCTGCCAGTAATCCGATCTCCCGGTATGTGGGGGAGGAAATCCCCTCCATTGCCACAATGGCAGGCCCCTCCTGCCGGGCAAGCAGTTCCGCCACCTGAGATGCTTCCGAAGCCGGCACAACTGCCGCATTTTTGATAGGAAACCGAATATTTTGATAAAACACGGTACTGCCGGAAAGCTGAGCGCTGTGGCAGCCCGCGCCGATGACCGTGGCCCGAATGGGCTCTTCTCCCAGACGGTGCTCCCCCCGGCACAGACTGCTTTCCCGGATGCACTGCCCCAGCAGCGGACCCAGATCTCCAAACTGTTCCAAGGGGTACCGCTGTTCGATGCAGTCTGCCACACCTCCGGAAAAGGAGATCACCACATTCTCCCGAGGCGGCTCCCATGGCATCCCGGCCTCCTCCGTGGAAAGCCTTTTCAGCAGCTCCGATTCCTCCCGAAGTCCTGCCGCCATTTCCAGCGCCTGTGTCAGCACCTGTGCCAATTGCCGAAGCTTCTCCTCTCCGGGGCGGTCCCCAACATGGATATCGGAAATCCCCCGCAGTACCGGCGAAACATAGGAAACCGTCCCATCCGGGTGGAATTTGACCAGCCGCCCTCCTACATTCAGACAGCCTGTGCGCTCCACGTTCCCATCCCGGATCAGCGCCAGATTGCTGGTACCGCCGCCAATGTCCATGTGCAGCATCGGTTTCCCGATTTTGGCAGATGCCTCCAAGGCTCCGGCCCCCTTTGCCGCCAGCACACTTTCCAGATCCGGTCCCGCGGTCGCCACTACGAAATCCCCTGCAAGGTCTGACAGGGCATCCAGCACTGTCCGGGCATTCTCCTTCCGGCTGGTCTCCCCGGTGATGATGATTGCCCCGGTATCCACTTTCTCCCGGGTAATCCCGGCTTTTTGATATTCCTGCTCCACCAGCCATCGTAATTTGGTACCATCTACCAAGCTTTCCTCCACCAGCGGGGTAAAATAGACGGGACTTTTGTATAAGACTTTCCGCTCCGTAATATCCATTTCCGGCACCGCAAAGCCGGATGCCCGGTTCTCAATGGTCAGCTCCGACACGATGAGCTGTGTGGTGGTGGTCCCTACATCCAGTCCCACGCTGCAAAGGACCTCAGACACGGCCCGTCACCTCTTCCAAGATCCGCCGCACCAGAAAATCCTCCACCGGCATGGGATTGGTTTTGCAGCAGGGATCCTCTACTGCTGCCTTCACGATGGTATCCACGCTGCGCCACAGCACCCGGGGATCGACCCCCGCCTGTACCAACGTTTCCGGCAGATTCAGCTCCCGCCGCAGGCGGATAAGGCCGTTTTTCAGATTCCGCAGGGCAATGGTATCTGCGCTGCCTCCCATCCCCGCAGCCCGGGCCAGCTCCGCATATTTTTTTCCGGCCACATGGGCATTGCAGCCGATGACCGCCGGCAGCAAAATGGCATTGAGCCGTCCGTGGGCCACATGGAACATGCCGCCCAAACTGTGGGCCATGGCATGACAGAGCCCCAGTCCCGCCTGTGTGAACGCCAGTCCCGCCATTGTAGATGCCATGTGGACCTTCAGCCGCACCGCTGTGTTTCCAGCATAGGACGCAGGCAATGCAGCATAAGCGGTGGAGAAGGCCTCCCGGGCAAGCAGGTCCGTCATCATTCCCCCGTCCTTCCCCACATAGGCCTCGGCTGCATGGCACAGCACATCAAAGCCCGCTTCCGCGATCAGCCCCTTGGGCAGCTGCTGCAGCAGGTCACTGTCCAAGATCGCCACATTGGGCCGCAATTTCGGATCCACAATGGGATGCTTCACCTTGTCGTGGGTCAGGATGGCGAAATCCGTCATCTCCGAGCCGGAGCCGGAGGTGGTTGGGATGGCCACCAGTGGGCAGTCCACTTTTGCAAAGTAAGCCATGGCCTTCGCCAGATCCATGGCACTTCCTCCTCCCAGCGCCACCAGCAGATCAGGCCCAAATTCCTTCAGCCGGGCTGTCCCCTCCGCCGCCAGCTCTACGGTAGGATCCGGCTGCACCTTGTCAAAAATCACGTATTCCTGACAGTTCGCCGCTTCTGCTATTTGCTTTGCCCATCCATTGTTAGAAAAATAGGGGTCCGAAACCAGAAACAGCCGCTTTCCCCCCAGCTGCGCCAGCATCTTCACCGCACCGCTTCCCGCCATCAACCTCGTCGGACAGGAAAATACCTCCATAAAAACACCGCCTTTTCAGAGGTAGTATTTCCCGATCAGCAAAAATTATGATGGAATAATTGCACACAAATCGTAATTTATCAATCTACTACTGTAGGGCGGGGTCATGACCCCGCCGGTCGCTATCGATAAGCACATGGTATCGTTTTATGTATAGTGCACCATTTCTCACCCATTTCTCCATGCGAAAACTTACCACCGGGTCGGCGGGGTCATGACCCCGCCCTACAGTGGCGTATCCCACACATCGACAAATATCCATTTAACCCCGAAAAAGCGCAAAAAATCCCGGCCTCCTTAAGGGAAGCCGGGATTTTTTGAAACTCTATCCTTTGGGATGTGAAGGATCAAAACTTGGTGGGCTTGATGTGCCAGATTTCCTCAGCGTACTGACGGATGGTACGGTCAGAGGAGAACTTGGCAGCGGAAGCCACATTCATCAGGCACTTGCGGCCGAACTCCTTACGGTCGGCATAGTCGCGGTTGGCCTGCAGCTTGGCATCGACATAGGAAGCGTAGTCCAGCAGCAGATAGTACTGGTCATTGCCGCCGTTCACCAGCTGGTTGAACAGGTTGCGCATGCCGTCGTCGGTGGGAACGGTGCCGTCCACCAGAGTATTCAGGGCGCGGCGCAGGTCTGCGTTGGTATCGTAAATGCTGCGGGCATTGTAGCTGCCCTTGATGGCGTTGATCTGCTCAACAGTGTGACCGAAGATATACTCGTTCTCGCGGCCAGCCTCCTCGGCGATCTCCACGTTTGCGCCGTCCAGAGTGCCCAGCGTGATGGCACCATTCAGCATCAGCTTCATGTTGCCGGTACCGGAAGCCTCCAGACCAGCAGGAGAGATCTGCTCGGAGATGTCAGCAGCGGGGATGATATGCTCAGCGTAGGAGCAGTTGTAGTTCTGAACGAAGACAACCTTCATCTTGTCAGCCACAGCGGGGTCGTTGTTGATCATCCGGGCCACACGGTTGATGTAGCGGATGACGGACTTGGCATCGACGTAGCCGGGAGCGGCCTTGGCGCCGAAAATGAAAGCGGTGGGCTGGAAGTCGGGCAGACGGCCCTCCTTCAGGCGGAAATAAATGTCAACCACGGAGACGATGTTCATCAGCTGGCGCTTGTACATGTGCAGACGCTTGACCTGAATATCGAACATGAAGTCAGGGTTCAGCATGATGCCTTCCTTCTGTGCAATGATGCTGCACAGCTGCTCCTTCTTCATGCGCTTGATGGCATTGAACTCAGTGATGGTATAGTCGTCGATGTGCTCCTTCAGACCGCCGATCAGCTCCAGATCCTTCAGGAAGTCGCCGCCGACCTTATTCTGGATCATACGGCTCAGCTCGGGGTTGCACAGACCCACCCAGCGGCGGGGGGTGATGCCGTTGGTCTTATTCTGGAAGCGCTCGGGGAAGACACGGTACCAGTTCTTGAAGCAGTCGTCCTTCAGGATCTGGGAGTGGATCTCAGCAACGCCGTTGACATAGGAGCCAACATAAATGGACAGGTTTGCCATGTGGACGATGTCCTCGTCAACGATGAACAGCTTCTGGTATCTGCGCTCCTGATAGTCCATAGGCAGCTCCTCGCGCAGCTTATGGTCGATGCGGCAGATGATGTCTGCGATCTGAGGAACGACAGAGCGCATCAGGTTCAGGGGCCACTTCTCCAGAGCCTCACCCAGAACGGTGTGGTTGGTGTAGGAGAAGGTCTTCTGTGCAACCTTGAAGGCATCGTCAAAGCTCATGCCCTCCAGCATCAGCAGACGGATCAGCTCGGGGATGGACATAGCGGGGTGGGTATCGTTCAGCTGAACGGCATAGAACTCGCCGAAGCGGGACAGGTCATTGCCGTGGGCCAGCTTGTAGGTGCGCAGCATATCCTGCAGGGAAGCGGAGGACAGAACGTACTGCTGCTTCAGGCGCAGACGCTTGCCGTCCCAAGTGGAGTCGTTGGGGTACAGGACACGGGTGATATCCTCAGCCTTGTTCTTGGCATCCAGAGCCTTCAGGTAGTCCTGATCGTTGAAGGCGTTGAAGTTCAGTTCCTCCTCAGCCTCGCACTGCCACAGACGCAGGGTGCCGATGTTCCGGGTGCCGTAGCCAATAACGGGAACGTCATAGGGAACAGCCAGAACGGTGTGGTCGGGGAACTTGACCTTCACGGTATGGTTATAGCGGCGGTAGGACCAGGGATCGCCAAACTTGGTCCAGTCGTCAGCGGACTGCACCTGATCGCCGTTGCCGTTGAAGCTCTGCTTGAACAGGCCGAACTTGTAGCGCAGGCCGTAGCCGGACAGGGGGATGTCGCAGGAAGCGGCGGAATCCAGGAAGCAGGCAGCCAGACGGCCCAGACCGCCGTTGCCCAGAGCATCGTCTTCGATGTCTTCCAGAATCGCCAGATCCACGCCCCGCTCTGCAAACAGGGCCTTCATCTCATCCAGAATGCCCAGATTGAACAGGTTGCTGTAGACCAGACGGCCGATCAGATACTCGGCGGAAATATAGTAAGCCTTACGCTCGGGCATACGGGTCTTCTTAGCATGGCTCCAGTTGTCGGAAATCGCCATCATAACAGCCTGACCCAGAGCCTCGTGCAGCTCTTCGGGAGTTGCTTCCTTCAGGGAAACGTCATAAGTGTACTTCAGCTGGGCTTCGGTCCACTTCATGATATCGCGGCAGTTCAGATTCATGTGTTTGCTCTCCATTCTTAAAAGCGGAATTGTACCGCTGTTACTTGATTCCTAAATATCCCGTGCAGTACCGGGGACGACTCTGCCCAGCCGGCTGGAAATGTGTTAAAACGTTTCCATACTCTGCACAACATACTCATAAAGAATACCGCTTTTTTGCCTTTTTGTCAAGTAAAACAGGCTGCAAAAGGGCTGTGATTTCAAAATTTTGGCATAATGTTCAGATTTTACCCTTTTTGCACTTTCCTTATACTTCGGTGTGTACAACGCGACGAATCCTGTCGAAAAGCAAACATACGGTAAATGGGCATTTATCGAAAGATAGATGTCATTGCGAGCCAGTGCTCACACTGGCGTGGCAATCCCCTCCAAAGGTTCCCACAGGACCGTAAAATGATACATTCCGGAAACTTGCAGGGGATTGCCACGTCGCCCCTTTGGGGCTCCTCGCAATGACATGCGTTTTTTGCGGCATGGGTAACCACATCGAGAAATTACGATTTTCCCCCAGACGAAAAAAACAGCCCCGCCATTGGCGGGGCTGTTGAGGGTTATGGGAATTAGGCCTCCAGATTCAGGCCGGTCTCCTTGGAGAAGACGTGGCAGACATGGCCGGGGAAGTTGTAGGTGACCTTGTTGCCGTGAGCCAGAGCAGCGACTTCGGCGCCGGTCATGTTCATGGTGGAAACGACCATGACCACATCGCGGCCCATGGAGTCGACGTGCAGGTGGACGGTGGAACCCATCAGCTCGGAGACATCGACGGTGCCGGAGATACCGGTGGACTCCAGAGTGATGTGCTCGGGACGGACGCCCAGAACGATGTCCTGCTCAGCGACGTTGTTGGCAGAGAGCTTCTCCTGCTTCTCAGCGGACAGCTCGACAGTCAGAGCGTCGATCTTGACAGCGTACTTGCCGTTCTCCTTAACCAGCTTGGCGTTCTCGAACAGGTTCATCTGAGGAGTGCCGATGAAGGTAGCAACGAACAGGTTGTAGGG
>JAFSCK010000099.1 GCA_017436785.1 Oscillospiraceae bacterium
CCGGAAGCAAATCCATCCCGGAAACCCTGATACCGCTCCATATCCACACAGATATCATTATCCGCAATACACAGAGCCCGTTTGTGTCCCCTCTCCCGAAAGTAAGTACCTGTCTGAAAACCGCCATCATAATTATCGATGGTGATATTCAGTATCCGTTCCGGTTTTTCACAGTAACCGTCGTAGACCACGAAGGGGACCCGTCACAGACAACATTGACAGCATGGGAAGTTTTCTGCTTTGCAATGCTGGATTTCTGTAAAAGAGGCCGCTTGGAGAATACTTAGTTGCCGTACAGGCTGCTATCAAAACTGGGGAGGCCTAATCTGTACTTCAGGTTTTCCATCGGTTACGAGGAAGCGCTGGCGTATAGAAAAGCCAAGGGTCAGTATTTAAGACCCTCTCAGTGGGAAGATCTTCATTGCGAAGTCTTTATCTGAATAAGTTTGATCCCGGGTTACCAGAAATGGTAACCCGGGATTTTTTTGTTTTGTGGCACATTCGACTAATAGACCTGCCTTCGTTACAATGAATGTAGCAAAGGAGGAATGCACATGAATGTCCATTATACTCGCTCCGGAGGTTACTTTATCCCGGATCTGAAGCTACCAGAGGAAACTCGATCCATCGGCAAACGGGGCCGTATGCACCGGAATTATCTCAGGGAACACCATCCCATTCAGTTTAACAACTTGGTGCTGTCCGGCAACCTCTGGAGCTACCTAGCCGACCTGAACGAGCAGGCCCAACAGAGAATGGAAACGCTAGTCGCCCAACTGCGATCCGCAGAGGGTATCACGGAAGCGTTAAAAGCAGCCGATCCCATCGGCTGGACTCAGCGCATGAACAACATCGCCGCCAGAGCGGAAGAAGTCATCCGAGAGGAGCTGATCTATACATGAATATGGAAAATTACATCCGGACACTACACGCCTATGTATCCAGCCACGAACCAAACTTTGGTGATGGAGAATCTGTCCTCACGCTACTTTATGAAGCCTATGCCGAATGCAATAAAATGGATGATGGCACCCTCAAAGAGGACTTTAACGAACTGTATCTACTTATGAACGGCATGCCCCTTCGGGATATGGATAAGATTATCTACCCGGTTTGCACCCTCTGCCGGGATCATCAACGATCAGGTTTTGTTGATGGTGTAAAGGTTGGTGTTCGGCTTGCACAGGAGTTGCAATAATCGAAAAGAACTGGACTTCGCGGAATGCGAAGTCCAGTTCTTTTATAGGGCATAGTAGAATTTACAAATCATGCGTTCCTCGCCCTGGTAAGGGCCAATGCCTTCGTACTCTTTCACAAAGCCGCAGCGCTCCATAACCTTGACGGAAGCCTTGTTATCCGCAAGGCAGATACCGGAGATTTTGGAAAGTCCCAGCTTGGGCATGATGACCGGCAGGAATGCCTTGACCGCTTCGGAGGCGTAGCCTTTCTTGGTGTAATTGCCGCCGATGTGGTAGCCCACCTCCCAAGTGCCATCATCAAAGGGGACGGCCTGGACATAGCCGATGTAGGTGCCATCCTTCAGCAGTACCGGGTACACCAGCGGGCCGTCGCCGTTTTCATAGACGCTCATCAGGAAACCCACAGTGTCGGCCGCTTCCTCCACGGTCTCAAATACTTCATCGGGGACAAAACGGCGGTTGTCCTCGTCGAGAGAATTCAGATGGACAGCTTCCGCCATCTCCATAGTGAACTCGGCAATAATCAGTCTTTCGGTTTCGATTCTCATAATTAGCCATCCTTTTGATATTCCAGAATGTCGCCCGCTTCGCAATCTAGCGCCTCACAAATCGCCGCTAAAGTAGTGAACCGAACAGCGGTAACTTTGTTATTTTTGATTTTGGACAGATTTACATTGGAAATGCCTACCCGCTCGGCAAGCTCGTTCAGGGACATTTTCCGCTCCACCATCATCCGATCCAGTCGAAGAACGATTTTTCCCATAACGCACACCTCTTACAGTAGACCGTCTACATCTTTTTCCAGCTCCGTGCCATACGCAAAGAACTGGGTCAGGCACAGGACAATGATTCCCATGAAGATGCCGCTTTGGTTGATGCTGATCTCAGCAGCTTCTGCACCAATTACGATTCGGGCAATCACGCTCATAACAAATCCGACCACAGGAACAGCGATGGAGAAAATACCGATTTCTTTCATCATACGGACATTGTCTTTCTGGAAGGGGGTGTTGTTTTCACTCCTTTTGAAGATCAGGCTCAGGTTGCGGAACACCATTGCCATCAGGCCCAGGATCACGGTAGCGCCGATGCCAAACAGGAAGAAGGTAGTCATGTCTACATTTCCGTTTATAACAGGGGCAGTCACTTCAAATCCATATACGGTTAGATTCGCTCCGCAGCATTCCTTGGCATCGAAGCCTACAAAATAGCCTACCCATTGGGGCGCCGCCATAGAACAGACCGTGGCAGCCGCCATCAGAACTGTGCCGACCCAGTGGAATACCTCCAGAATTTTGACGATGATGCTGCCGATTTTGACTTTCTTCATAATGCTTACCTCCATATATTGATTGGTTGAGGAAAGCGTATCACAAGTTTTAATGTTTGTCAATCTCTTTTTAATGTCCGGCATTAAATATAATGCGTTTGACATTAAAAATATTTCGCGTTATAATAATGAAAACGACAAAGGAGGGTTAGCCATGAACGAAATGGAGTATCAAATGATCTTCAAACGGAAGTCCTTTCATTTATTCAAAGACATCGGGCATCTATCGGATATAGAACTGGCTCAGATTGAAGAAGCCTTTCATTCCTGCCGATCACTGTTCCCGGAAATCAAAGTGGATATGAAGATCGTCCCAGCAGATCAGACCTCCTGCAAGCGGGGGCAGGAATACTGCATCCTGCTCTACAGCGAAAAGAAGGAGGGATATCTTCCCAATATCGGCTACATCGGGGAGCAGCTGGATCTGTATCTCGCTTCCATGAATATCGGTGCCCTGTGGTTCGGAATTGGCAAAACAGAGGAACAGTCAGATAACGGTCTGGATTTCGTTATCATGATCGCCATTGCAAAAATGTCCCAGGACAAGTTCCGAAAGGATATGTTCAAAAGCAAGCGGAAACCGCTGGGTGAAGTATGGCATGGGGAGTGTTGCAACAATATCGGCAATATTGCCCGGTTCGCACCTAGTGCCTGCAATACCCAGCCATGGATCGTGGAAGCAGCACTGACAGCTCTGACTGTTTACCGATACAAGAAGCCCGGGAAGCGGGGCATCATGCCTGCCGCCATGGTGACGCATTATAACCGCATCGATATCGGCATCTTCCTGCTGTTCCTGGAATTATGCCTGGAGCATGAGGGAATCGGCTTTGAAAGGAAGCTTATGCCCGATACCGGCGATGAAGAAAGGACCTTGATCGCGGTGTATCAGCTCCAAGATTCTAAATGTTAATTTCCGTTGCGGAATTGCAAGGCAAAACCGGTAGACTTTATCCCCGCTCCCCCCTAAAATAATGTCATTCCAAGCCAAGGAGGAAGCACAATGGAATTTGGAAACAGACTGTACGAACTGAGAAAGCAGAAGGGACTATCCCAAGAGGAACTGGCGAACCGTCTGGATGTAACCCGACAGACCGTTTCGAAATGGGAACTGGGCGATTCCGCCCCGGACATGGACAAGCTGGTGGCCCTGGGGGAGCTGTTCGAAATCTCTCTGGATGAACTAGTACTGGGAAAAGTTCCTGTAACAACAAAACTGGATGAATTGGGGGCAAAGGTCATGACTACCGAAAACAAGCAGAAAGCAAAGAAGGGGCTGAAGATCGTGGGGATCATCGCCGGAGCGGTTCTGGCTATTGATGCAGTCTCTATGGTCGTCTATTTTCTGATCTGGGGTCTTCCTAAATAAAGCTTGAGCCGGGAGCGATCCCGGCTCACACTTTTTTCGGAAGAAAGATTTCTAATTGACAGGAGAAATCGGAAGTGGTATATTTTTCTCATGAAGTGTCTGCATAAGCAGACCGGAAAGGAGCTTAAAAGTATGATTGTTCGTGAGGTCGTCACCAGCTAACTGAATATGGGCGTCGATAAAGACGGGGGTTCAGGCCTCCTGATTTGGTGCGCCGTTTTTAAGTAACTTTCGTAATATGTGGTAACCGCAGAATGCAGCCATGGACGAGAGCTGCTTTGCTGCGGTATTTTTGCGCCCATTTTCAGTTAGCGGTATAGAAAGGAGTGTTGTGTTATGAGATTATTTACACTTTCGAAACCATTACAACTGACTTTGGAGGAATATAAACTTGAATATCAACGATTACGGCATCGTGCCGAATACACAAAACCTGCCGGGAACTCCTGCCCGTGTCACCGCCGTTCATAAGGAGCGGTACGAGATCGTCTGTGAGCATGGCACGACCCATGCACGGCTGAAAACCAAAGAATACTATGTTGACACTCAGGATTTCCCAACCACCGGCGACTTTGTAATGATCAACTATATCCCTAATGGGGATAGTCAGATCATTGCCACGCTGCCCCGGCGTACATTCTTCTCCCGCCGGGAGCCGGGTCCCATCCCCAGAGATCAGGCGGTGGCTGCGAATTTCGACTATGTGTTCATCATGCAGTCTCTGAATCTGGACTTTAATCCCAAACGGTTAGAGCGATACCTGACCCTTGCGTGGCAGTCCGGGGCCACCCCGGTGATTCTGCTGACCAAGGCAGACCTTGTAGAGGATTACTGGGACTACCTGACCGCTGTCGAGCGTGTGGCTGCTGGAGTGAACACCCATGTGGTCAGCGCTCATACAGGATACGGATTGCAAAGGCTGAACGCCTATTTGCAACCTGGAAAGACCGTGGTATTCTTGGGTTCTTCCGGTGTAGGCAAGTCCAGCTTGGTAAACGCCCTTGCCGGGGAGGAAATCATGACCGTCAGCGCCATCCGGGAGGATGACAGCAAAGGCCGCCATACCACCACCCACCGGCAACTGATCCGGCTGAAAAGCAGTGTGATGATCATTGACACTCCCGGAATGCGGGAACTGGGTATGTGGGATATATCGGAAGGGCTGGGAGATGCCTTTGCAGATGTGGAGCAGTTTATCGGGAAATGCCGTTTCTCCGACTGC
>JAFSCK010000037.1 GCA_017436785.1 Oscillospiraceae bacterium
ACAGGATGCCACAATTGGCGGAGCCGAATTTGTAGTGGAATTGCCGCTGGTTTAGAGGTAGTTTAGAGATAGCAGGATTATACTGGTTCCATCTTCAATAAGGAGGAACGACACATGAAGATAAAACGAATGTTATCCGCTCTGCTGACTGTGGTCCTTATGATGGGCTGCTTAGCAGGCTGCGGAAAAGAGAAAAACGTGGAAGCTGAGGAAATGGCCCTGATGCCTTCCATCAGCACAGCTGCCACTGGTCGGTATGTGGAAAAAGAGATTGCTCTGCCGGACTGCCGGTATGCTATGGATATGGTCATGCTGGAAGATGGAAGGCTACGGGTAGCTCTGGATCAAAATGATGGTAGCACTGTCATCTGCACCAGCGATGTGAATCGAAACACCTGGGTTGACATTGTTCCACTTTCCAGTGAAATCCTGAGCAGCGGTAATGTTGAGTCTGTTGCCTTGGCTGCCAATGGTATGGCTTTTTGCAGCACCATGGAAACACTGGAGGATGAGACTCACCAGCCCCACCTGTGGGTGATAAATACTGACGGCACCTGCCGGGAGCTCCCTGTGATGTACGAAGATGTGGACCCAGAGAAAGGGTTCTTCATGGGCTATTGCGACTTTACCGACAGTGGCAGACTGATGGCCCAGTTCTATCTGTCCGACCTACGGGAAATTGACCTGACCACTGGCGAAGTGGGAGAGAATCTAAATGAATTGGAGCGAGTGGTCTCCCGCAGCAGCTGCGGCGGTGAGGACGTTTACATGGTCAGTATGGACCACGCCAGCTATCACGCGGACGGAGAAACCAAAGAACTTCCCGATGTTTTGAAAGCTCAGATTTCCGCTGCTCTGGAAGCGGACTATGGCAATACCCCCAAAATTGTCTTCTGGGAAAATGCGGATGGCTACCTGTTCTTTACCACCTATTCCGGTCTTTACAGCTATATCCCCGGTGGTAGTGTCACGGAGGAGCTGATTGCCGGAGCCAGAAGCTCTATTGGCGACCCGTCCTGTATTCCTGTGGCGCTGACTGGCACGGAAGATGGAAGCTTCTATCTGCTGTGCAATCTGAGCGGAGTACCTACCCTGTGCCATTTTACTTATGATGCGCAAGCACCCGCCGTTGCGGAAACCGAGCTGAATATTTACAGCCTGTACCCTGATGACGATATGACCCAGATGATCACTCAGTTCCAGAAGGCCAACCCGGATATTTCCGTGAACCACGAGATCGGTCTGACCGGAGAAGACGGTATGACAGAAGCCGATGCCGTGCGGACCTTGAACACGGAAATTCTGGCAGGCAACGGTCCGGATCTGATTTGCCTTGACGGCTTCAATTTGGAAAGCTATTTGGAAAAGGGTGTTCTGGCAGATGTGAGCCATGTTCTGGATCAGGGGGATCCTCTGCTTCGGAACATCACTGATTGCTATTCTGAAGATGGAAAAATTTGCGCTGTGCCCACCACCTTCACATTCCCGGCAATGTACGGAAAAGAGGAATATATCTCCCAAATCCACGACCTGCCCTCCCTTGTAGAAGCTGCAAAGCAGGCTAAGGCTACAATCGCACCAGAAAGCCGGGTGGTTAACGGTATGTACCCTGATATCATGGCGGATTATTTCTACGACAGCTGCTCCGCTGCCTGGATGAATCCCGACGGCACTCTAGATGCTGGAAATTTGACGGAGTTCTATGCCGCTATGAAAGAACTGTATGCCCTGGATGAGCCTTTCAGGCAGGCAAACGCAGAATGGATGGCAGAGGTTCGGGAGGAATATCTGAACAACGAAAATCAGATTCTTCCCGGTCAATATACAGGACTTACCGGTGCGGATTCTATCATAGGTGAGATCAGCTACCTGTCCTTCGGCACCCTGGATGGTATGTACCGCTATGCCCATGTGCTGGCAGGTGAAGAAGAATATCTGGGCGACGGTTACATCACAAGACCCATCGGCCTGCAGGCTGATAATGTGTTCCTGCTGCGAGGCATCATGGGCATTCTGAAAGACGCGGCTCACCCTCAGGCAGCGGAGAAATTCCTCTCTTTCATGCTCAGTGATGGTATTCAGGCCAAGTGCCTGTCCAACGGCTTCCCAGTCAATAAGGTGACTTTTGAACGGGAAATGTCCGAAGAACGGGTCATTGATTCCTGGATTGGCAGTGGTTCTTACGCTTATCAGGCCCAGTGGCCCGATGCCGCCATGCGTGAAGAACTGCGCAGCTGGGTAGAAAATCTCTCCACCCCCGCCAATACCAACCGCACCATCCGCTACATGGTTATGGAGCCTATGTATGACTGCTGTACCGGCGCAATTACCCCGGAAGAAGCAGCGGAAAAGGCTTTGCAGTCACTGAATCTATATCTTTCCGAGTAATGAAACTGAGCCACGGGGAATCCCGTGGCTCATACAATTTGCCAGTAGCGCATATTGGTGTTCATTAAGATTTTCTTGCGTACCTTTACTCTATTTTTCCAGCGTGATATACTGCTTACGTACAAACACAAGGAGGCATGATTATGAAAAAGCTGTATGCAATCCTGTTTGTGCTTCTTTTGAGCGCAGCCCTTTACGGCTGCAATTCTAAGGCAGAAGACACGATACCTACCGAGACAACGCAGTGTACTACCCAGCAAACAGAGGTTACCACGGTTCCATCAATTACAGAGACTGTTCCTGAAAGTGAAACATACGAACTTACTACAGAATATGACCGGACAAAACTATGCCTGAGATTTCAACCAACCAAGGACACCACCTCAGGTGAGGATGCCCGTTATTTTACTCCAATCCAACAGGATAAATGGATAAGTGCCTTTGAAACCGCTTTGGATAAGGCTGATCCGGACGCGCATTGGGAATCCGGAGACAGTAGCATGGGTATTTGGATCCGGTATCAGGATCATTGGTGGGAACTGCTTGCAAGCGGAGAGATTTTGACTCTTGGCTCAGGAAGGATTTCTGCTGTTGATGCAGCTGCGCTTTATGAAATGAGTATGGAGGCAGCCAAGGCTCTCAACATGGAAGAGCCAGTCCGACCCGGTCAGATCCATAATATCCAGTCTGCCACACTGGATTGGAATGGAACGCACACCATCACAGATCCCCAAAAGCTAAAAACGTTGGAGGAGTGGCTATCCAATTCTAAAGAGCTTCATGGCGGCGCCAACTGCTGGTTTACAGCACTTCTTTCCTTGACTTTGGATAATGGCGAGGTTCTGACATTATCCATGGCAACAGATTCCTGCTGCTCCTGGCTCAGTGAGGGCATTTTTTATGATTACGGCTCTTTTGACAATGCCAAATTCTATGAGCTCTTCACCGGAGAAAACAGGGAAGAGGAGAGTTCTGAAGAAACGCAGCCGGATCTGCATGCTTATATGCCACAGGCTGATAACTTCGTCCGCATCATTGACTATATCCCAGAAGTAGATGTGGCCCTGGCATACGCAACTACGGATAACTTTACGCAGCAAACAATATACGATTTCTCTGACGCGTACCTGCGATATGGCACCATTCAAAAACTGATACTGGTTGCTGAAGAACTGAAAGAGCAAAATCTGACTTTGCGAATTTGGGATGCATACCGGCCCATATCCGGACAGGCACGTTTATGGGAGGCTTGCCCGGATCCTACATACGTTTCTCCTCCCGATACCGGAAACCGGACCC
>JAFSCK010000100.1 GCA_017436785.1 Oscillospiraceae bacterium
ATACCTTCTCTATTCTCTACCGAAATTATAAGATTGCTTCTGTCGATGCTATCGAACAAAAGCTCATTGAACGACACATTCGAAGACTGTAACCTATGTGTCTTCCCTATGTGTTACCTATGTTTCTCTTGACATATATCCCACCCCTACAGATATCTACTTACAACACCAAGGAGAACCCGGAGATGAAACAGAGGATCCTCAATTTCATATTGACTTTGATCCTGATCACCGGGCTGTCCCTGCTGCTGTATCCTTCCGTCAGTAACTGGTGGAACGCCAAACACCAGTCCCGGGCTATCGCCTCCTATTCCGAGGCCATTGAAAAGGTGGACACCGCCGCCTACGAAGCCACACGGGCTTCCGCCATGGCCTACAACCGCACCATCCCCATGGACAAGAGCCGTTTTGAAATGTCCGACGAGCAGCGCGCCCTTTACGATCAGGAGCTGAATCTGGCAGGGGACGGTATCATGGGCATCGTGGAGATCCCTGACATCGGCGTGGAGCTGCCTCTGTATCACGGCACCAGTGAGGCCATTTTGCAGGTGGCTGCGGGCCACATCGAGGGCACCAGCCTGCCCGTAGGCGGCCCCGGCACCCACTGCGCCCTGTCCGGCCACCGGGGACTGCCCAGCGCCCGGCTGTTTACCGACCTTGACCAGCTCAGCGAGGGGGATGTGTTTCTTATGCACATCCTCAACGAGACCCTGACCTATCAGGTGGACCAGATCCTGATCGTCAAGCCCTATGAGCTGGAAGGCCTCGCCATCGAGGAGGGGAAGGACTACTGCACTCTGGTCACCTGCACCCCCTACGGCATCAATACCCACCGGCTGCTGGTCCGGGGCGTGCGCATCGAAACGGTATTGGAAAAAGCACCCGTCCGGGTCACCGCCGACGCGGTGCGCGTCGAGCCGCTGATCGTGGCGCCCATTCTGGTGTCACCCCTTCTGGTGCTCCTGCTGCTGGTGGTGGCAGTATATGATCCCAAAAAGAAGTAACAACATTGAAAAGCTAACTGTAGGGCGGGGTCATGACCCCGCCCTACAGTAAAAATACATTCTGGAGGCGGTTTTATGAAAAAAATAGCCCTCTTTCTGGCACTTCTTGTTCTTTTCCTGCTGCCTGTGACAGTGCAGGCGGCCCAGTGCTCCATTACGGTGCAGGCAGAGCCGGAGCTTGCCGGGGCAGAGTTTCAGCTGTACCGGCTGGATGCCGTTTTTGAAAGCCCTGACGATGCCTATGCCCATGTTTTGCAGGAGGAGCAGACACCCGTTGCTGAAGGGATCCTCGATGGGCAAGGCAGACTGACCTTCAGCGCCTTGGCAGAGGGCTACTACCTGCTGAAGGGCCACACGCTGGAGATCACGCAGGACCGCTTCTGCCGGTTCGATATGAGCCTGTTGGCCCTGCCGGGGGCCGAGGGAGCCTATGCACTGGTGGTGGAGCCCAAATATGAGATCGAGGATATTCCCGGCACCGTCACCTACCGGGCACTGAAGCTGTGGGAGGACGACAAGCCTCAGGAACGGCCCGGATCCATTCAGGTGGAGCTGTACCGCAATGACGAACTGCAGGATACCGTGACCCTAAGCAAGGAAAACCGCTGGCAGTACCAGTGGCAGGATTCGGACCCCTCAGCTGACTGGGCGGTGGCGGAGCTGACCCCTGCCTGCTATCGGGCGGAATATGAGCGCAGCGGCAATACCTTTGTGGTCCACAATACCAGCAGAACCGTCGTGGAGCCTACAGAGCCTACCGAAACCACCCCGCCCACGGCTCCCTCTGATCCCACCGGACCCTCGGAGCCTACCGCGCCCTCCGAATCCACGGAACCCTCCCAGCCCACGGAGCCGACCGCCCCCACAGAGCCGGACAAGCCCGGCCTTCCCCAGACGGGACAGCTCTGGTGGCCGGTGCCGGTGATGGCCTTTGCCGGCGTGCTGCTGTTCCTGCTGGGCTGGCTGCGCAGGAAGGAGAGCCGCTATGAGGAATAAGGGCACCGGACTGATGGCGCTGGGGCTGGCGCTGATCCTTGGGGCTGCTGCCCTGACGGGCTACAACCTGCTGGAAGCGAGAAATGCCGAGAAAGCTTCCGCCATACTGGTGCAGGAGCTGCGGCAGCAGCTTCCTCCCCCTGCCCTGCCCCCGGAGCTGCCGGTGGATGAGACCATCCCGGCGGAGACCCTGCCGGACTATGTCCGCTTTCCCTCTCTGGAGATGCCCGTGGTGACGCTGGAGGGAGAGGACTATATCGGTATGCTGGTGATCCCCCAGCTGGAACTGGAGCTTCCGGTGATGGCGGACTGGAGCTACGCGGCCCTGAAAACTGCCCCCTGCCGCTACGAAGGCTCTGCCTACACCGGAAACCTGATCCTCATGGCCCACAATTATGACAGCCATTTCGGCAGGCTCAAGGACCTGCGGCCGGAGGATGTGGTGTTCTTTACCGATATGGAGGATAACCGCTTTTCCTACCGGGTGGTGGAGCTGGAAACGCTGGATGCCGACGCCGTGGACTACATGTCCGCAGGAGACTGGGATCTGACCCTCTTTACCTGCACCTACGGCGGCCAAAGCCGGGTGACGATCCGGTGCGAGGAAATGAAATAAAGGGGCTGCTGCAAAATAATGCAGCAGCCCCTTTGGGCAAAATAAGGGCGGGGAAAAATCCCTGCCCTGTATTATTTTAAGTTTTCTTTACAAATTTTTCCCGGCAGCGGGGGCAGGTGATGGCGATCTTGCCTTTCCCCCGGGGGACGCGGACCATCTGGCGGCATTTGGGACAGTCGAAATAGCGGTGCTGCCGGTCCTTCAGGCGGTCAAAGAATTGCAGGAATCTCCGGTTTTCCTGATAACGCTTGTAGGTATTCCGGGAAAGACTCCGGAAAATGGCCCAGAACATCATGCCGTAGCTCAGCAGAAACAGGACCAGATTCAAAGGAGAGGACTGGAAGAATACAGACAGCAGGCTGGCTGCCAGACCCACGCAGAGAATGGCCATATTCAGTTTGTCCGTGCCGTAGCGGCCCATCATAAAGTTGCGCAGTCCCATGGATAGCCGTGCAGTAAACTGCCGGAACCAGCCGCCAAATCCGTTCATACCGATCACCTTTGCGAAAAAATGCTTTTCTCTATTATATTGCAAAAATGGCTGATTGCAACAGGGTGGCTTTAAAATTAACGGATTGTTTAAGAATTCTTTAAGTAATATTCTCCTCTTGGCGAAAGGCAGGAAATATGATATACTGTGTCGAAAGTATGCAAAAGCAGGGAGGCGAAGGAATATGGGAATCATGGATGTTCTGGAGGAGTTGGGGGTTCCCCAGCAGCAGGAAACCCCGATAGAAGCAGAATCTGCCCCCCGGGAGCTCGTGCCGGTGCAGCAGGATACGGAGCTTACACAGCTGCTGACGGAATTGAAAAAGCCCCCCAGAAAGCTCCGGGCGGAGCTGGTCATGGCCATCATCGCAGGCGCGGCGGCGGTTCTGCTGCTGATCGTGGTGGTGCTGTGCATGCCCTATTTCTCCGCGCCGTCCAAGGAAGAGGTGGACCCGGACCTGCTGAAGCACCAGCAGGATTGGGAGCCCTTACAGGTCACGGAGAAGAAAGAGGAGCAGACCCAGCCCACCGAGGAGACGGAGCCCACCATCGCCACCATCCCCCCGGACCCCAATATTTACGGCCCCTATGATTTCCAGTACGACCGGCACAACTACCTGTACCTGCAAAACGGCGAAAGCTACGCCGGTGTGGACGTATCCGCTTTTCAGGGGGATATCCAGTGGAGCAAGGTCAAGGCCTCCGGCATCGATTTTGCCATGATCCGCCTTGGCTACCGGGGCTACGAAAGCGGTAAACTGGTGAAGGACGAATATGCCGAGGCCAATCTGGAGGGCGCGCTGGATGCGGGCTTAAAGATCGGTGCGTACTTCTTTTCGCAGGCCCTGACCATCAACGAGGTGGATCAGGAGATTGATTTCATGCTGAAGGTTTTGGGAGAGCGGTATCTGGAAATGCCCATCGTGCTGGACTGGGAGATCCCGGCTGCCACTGCCCGGACGAAAAACATGGATGCCCGGACCCTGACGGATCTGCAGCGGCATTTCTGCGGCACCATGCGGGATAAGGGCTACAAGCCTATGGTGTATTTCAACTGGCACCAGTCGGAAAACCTCTACTACTTAAGCGAGCTGGAGGACTATCCCTTCTGGCTGGCCCTCTATCAGGACCGGATGACCTACCCTTGGCAGGTGGAGATGTGGCAGTATTCCTCCTCCGGCACCGTCCCCGGCATCGCCGGTCCGGTGGACCTGAATGTGTATATGCCCTGACAGGCTATGGACCTTGTGCAGGGCGGTCAAAGCGCGCAAACGGAAAAAGGGGCTGTTGCAAAATAATGCAGCAGCCCCTGCTTTTATCCAATTATTCGCAAAAAAACACCCCGAAACGTAAGTTTCGGGGTGTTTGAGATCGCAATTAGTCAGCGACGTAGGGCAGCAGGGCGATCTGACGGGCGCGCTTGATGGCGGTGGTCAGGTCACGCTGGTGAGCTGCGCAGGTACCGGTGGTACGGCGGGGCAGGATCTTGCCGCGCTCGGACAGGTAACGGCGGAGCTTAGCGGTGTCCTTGTAGTCGATCGCGGTCACCTTGTCCACGCAGAAAGCGCAAACCTTCTTACGCTTGCGGGGACGCATACGCTGTTCGTTAGCCATGGGTTTTCCCTCCTTGTAAGTCTAGTAGAAAAGTTCGTTAGAAGGGCAGCTGGGCATCGTCGTCCTCCAGCATCGCAAAATCGGATGCAGGAGCAGCAGCGGGGGCGCTGTAGCCACCGTAGCTGGGTGCGGGTGCGGGAGCAGAGTAGCCACCGTAATTGTTCTGATTACCGTAGCTGTTGCCGCCGTAGGCATTGCCGCCATAGGTGTTGCCACCGTAGGCGCTGCCGCCGTCATTGTCCCGCTTGCTGTCGCCGAAGTAGACATTGTCTGCCACGACCTCAGCAGTGCGACGCTTATTGCCGTCCTTGTCAGTCCAGCTGCGGATCTGCAGCCGGCCGGAAACCACGATCATACGGCCCTTGGTGAAATACTTGGAGACAAACTCGCCGGTCTGACGCCAAGCCACGCAGTCGATGAAATCGGTTTCCTTTTCGCCGCCGTCGCGGCCGCCAAAGTCGCGGTCAACTGCAACGGAGAAGCTGGCAACGGCAATGCCGCTGCCGGTGCGGCGAAGTTCGGGGTCACGGGTCAGGCGACCCATGATGACGATGTGGTTGAGCATGGAATTACTCCTCCACTGCAGTGGTCAGGCAGCGCATAACGCCTTCGGTGATCTTCATCACACGCTCCAGCTCTGCGGGGAACTCGGGCTTGGTTTCCATGTTCATCAGAACGTAGTAGCCCTCGGCCATGTCATTGACGAGATAAGCCAGACGACGCTTGCCCCACTCATCGATGTTGGTCAGAGTACCCTCCGCCTCCACCATTGCCTTGAACTTTTCCACAAGTGCTGCGATGCCCTCCTCGCCCAGAGTGGGGTCGATGATGTAGAGCACCTCGTACTTACCGGTGATCTTAGCCATGTTGATTGCACCTCCTTATGGTCTGAATGGCCCGCGCGCAGGCGCGAGCAAAGAGTTGTCCGCATTCGCAGACCAGTTTATTTTATAGGACATTTACAAAAAAGTCAAGCATTTTTTATGAAAAAAGAAGAAAAAGCCTTCCCCTTCGGGGAAGGTGGATTCCAAAACGCCGTAAGGCGGTTTGGAAGACGGATGAGGGTCGTCCCGAAGGGACGCTTTGGCACAAGGAAACATCGCAGCTGCACGCCATCCCTCATCCGTCAGCCCTGTCGGGCTGCCACCTTCCCCCCGGGGGAAGGCTTTATTACATCTCATAAATCCTCACGATCTGGGTGGGGCCCTCCAGCTCGATGGAAGTCACGGAGCCATCTGCGCCGGTGATCTTCACGCCCAGCGTGCCGCCGGGGTTATGGGCGGTGAGATGGCCGCCGGGGAGCCTGCCGGTCTTATGCAGCACACAGGCCACACTGCCGGTGCCGGTGCCGCAGGCAAGGGTGAAATCCTCCACGCCCCGCTCGAAGGTCAACACCCGGACCTCGTTTTCGCCCAGCACCTGATAGTAGTTCACATTGGCACCCTTGGGGAAGGCAGGATCGTGGCGCAGCGCTTCCATTTCCGCGCGCAGCGCCTCTCTGCTTGCCCACAGGTCCCCGGTAAATTCCCGGACGGCATGGGGCACGCCGGGGTCACCCAATTCCGCATAGGCGATGTCCCCCTTGCGGCTTAAGTCCAGCATGCTGGGATTGTTCAGCTGGACCCGGTACTGGTTTTCGTCCAGACGGACACCGGGCACCAGTCCGGCATCGGTATCCACCGTCATGGTTTCCCCGGCGATGCCCAGCTCATAGGCAAACCGGCAGATGCACCGGGCACCGTTGCCGCACATTTCGCCCCGGGAGCCGTCGGCGTTGTAGAAATGGAGCTTAAAATCCGCCTTGTCGGAATGATCCACCGCCATAAAGCCGTCTGCACCGGACAGGGCGCAATACTGCTTCGCCAGCGCGGAGAAGTTCAGAGAAAGGCCCCGGGCATCCATGACCATAAAATCATTGCCCGCGCCGTTCATGTAGTATACGTTCATAAAGATCCTCCTAGCCAAAACCTTCCCCCTCGGGGGAAGGTGGCTCGCCGTAGGCGAGACGGATGAGGGGCGCGGCACAAATCCGCAATAACCCAGAGCCTTGCGGCGCGTTCGTACTGCGGTAACCCCTCATCAGGCAAAAATCAAAGATTTTTGCCAGCTTCCCCCTGAGGGGGAAGCCTTGGGCGCTCCCGCGCCAGTGTCTCATCCCAAAATGGATTCCATATTATACAGGCCCTTGCCCTTGCCTTCCATGAACCGGGCGGCGGCAACGGCGCCGTCGGCCAGCATGGCCCGGGAGCCGGATTCGTGCTTCAGGGTCAGGGTCTGGTTGCCGGTGTTGATGTGGACCTCATGGATGCCTACCACGTTGCCCATGCGCAGGGCGTGGACACCGATCTCGTCCTTGGTGCGCTTGCCCTCGCCGGAGCGGCCGCAATTTTCGTAAGCGTTGGGACGGACCTCCTTCACAGCGTTGAACAGCATGTGGGCGGTGCCGCTGGGGGCATCGACTTTTCTGGTGTGGTGGACCTCCACGATCTCGATGTCGGCATCGGGGAAGTAGGAAGCAGCCTGCTTCACCAGACGGCACAGCACGGCGATGCCGAGGCTGACGTTGCCGGCGTAGAATACGGGGATCTCCTCAGAGGCGGTGTAGATCAGAGCCTTTTCCTCCTCGGTATGGCCGGTGGTGCCGATGACGGCGGCAGCGTTGATCTTCTTAGCGTAGGCCAGCACGTCAGCAACAGCGGTATGGTGGGAAAAATCCACCACCACATCGGCTTCTACTGCGCCCAGCTCAGCAAAGGTCTTGGGAACGTTATTTTCTCCGTCAATGCTGACCTTGCCTACCACTTCGTCGCCGAAGATGCCGCAGATCAGCTTGCCCATGGCGCCGTTTGCGCCGCAGATCACTGCTCTCATACGTTGATACCCAGCTTTCTCATCTCTTCGTACAGCTTTGCGCGGGTGGCATCCTCCATGGGGGTCAGAGGCAGGCGCAGGTTCTCCTCACCGAAGCCCATGGCAGACACGGCGGCCTTGGCGGGGATGGGATTGACCTCGCTGAAGAGCGCGTTGGTCAGGGGAAGCAGGTCGCACTGCATTTTTGCAGCGGTCTTGAAATCGCCGGCCTTGCAGGCATCGGTCATAGCGACAGCTTCCTTGGGGGCCACGTTGCTCAGCACGGAGATGGTGCCGGCACCGCCCATGCTCATCATGGCAACAGTCAGGGCATCCTCGCCGGAGTAAACGTCGATCTTGTCGCCGCACAGGTGCATGATCTCCACCATCTGGGCCATGTTGCCGGTGGCTTCCTTGACGCCCACGATGTTGGGATGCTCGGCAAGCCGTGCCACGGTCTTGGGCAGCAGGTTGCAGCCGGTTCTGCCGGGAACATTGTACAGGATCACGGGGACGGTGGAGGCGTCGGCGATCATAGTGAAATGCTTGTACAGGCCGTTCTGGGTGGCCTTATTATAGTAGGGGGTCACCACGAGAATGGCATCCGCGCCCACCTCGCAGGCGTTCTTGGTGTTGTGGAGCACATGCTCGGTGTTGTTGGTGCCGGTACCGGCGATGACGGGGACCCGCTTTGCCACCTTTTCCACAGTGAAGCGGATGACTTCCTTCTGGTCCTCGGGCTCAATGGTGGCGTTTTCACCGGTGGTGCCCATAACAACGATGGCGTTGATGCCGTTTTCAATCTGGAACTCGATGAAGCGGCCCAGCGCCTCATAGTCGATGCCGTCCCGGGTCATAGGGGTGACAATGGCAGTGGCCATGCCGGTAAAGATGGTGTTCTTCATATTCTTATCTCTCCTTGAAAGTTGGGTATAACAATGTTCTGTCATTGCGAGGAGCGAAGCGACGTGGCAATCTCCTCCATCGAGGGGGATTGCCACGCCAGTCTGCGGACTGGCTCGCAATGACATGTAATTTTTTCTCAAACCTTAAACCGGTTAAAATATTCGTAGATCGGAATCAGCTTCCGGAAGAAGTCCAGCACCTCGTCCTTTAATTCCGGGCCGAACATCTTTTCGCCGGGAGCAATGCTTCGGGTGCAGGCGATCTGACCCTTCCATGCGAAATAGGGCTCCAGTGCCGGGTTATCCGTGGGCTTGGGGCGCTTGTACCGCTCTGCGGTAATGCTCTGGCCCACCGCTTCCTCGGTGGAGCGGATCAGCTCCAGAAATTCGTCGGGGTAGGCGGTGATATGCTTCCGGAAATCCTCCATGGCGGAGGTGCGCATTTTCCAGATAAAGAAGCCGTAGTGGACCCCGTCAGGGTTGATCTCAAAGTAGAGGCAGGGATTTTCTGCCCACCACTCCACATCCTGCCGGATACAGATCCACAGGCTCTCTTTATAAGGCTCCGGAGGATGCATCCGGGCATCCCGGTAGATGCGGCTGACCTTCAGCAGATTGCCGGGCCGCTCTGCAAAGGGCTGAAACAGCTCCTGCCCCAGTGCCTTCATAGGCTCGTAGACCTGAGAAACATACTGCTTCTTGTTGGCCTGAAACCATTCCCGGTTGTTGTTCATACGAATGCCCCAGAGAAAATCAATGGCCTCAGGGGTAAAGCCGGTAAACATAGGATCCCTCTCTTTCGTACAAAGCACTAAATTTGTCATTGCGAGGAGCGAAGCGACGTGGCAATCTCCTCCGACTGATGGGGGATTGCCACACCAGCCTGCGGGCTGGTTCGCAATGACAATGTTGCAGAACAAGCCGCCCTACAGTGGCTATTTTATCACCAGACCGGGCTCGTCATCCGCTTCACTGTATCTGGTTTTATAGATCACCTGATTCAGGTGCTTTCCCTTCACTTCCCGGTCGGGGATCTCGATGGTGTAGCGCTCAAAGGCGTTGATGACCTTGGTGCCGTTGTGGTCGATCTCCCGGGGGACGTGGTGGCCGTAGGACATGTGGACATGGCCGTGGACCAGATAGGCGGGCTTATATTTTTCAATCAGCTCCCGCAGGCAGGGGAAGCCCCAATGGGCCCGGTCCTCGTCGTCCCCAAGGCCCTCCGGGGCGGCGTGGGTCACCACGATGTCCACGCCCTTCATACGCCACAGCCGCCAGCGCAGCTTTGCGATCCGCAGGCGCATCTGGTTATCCGTGTACTGGTGGCGGCCGGGGTGGTATTTCCGGCAGCCGCCGAGACCCATGATCCGGACACCGTTGTAGGTGACGATATGGCCGTCGATGCAGTCGCAGCCCTCCGGGGGGCGGTCCAGATAGCCGGTATCGTGGTTGCCGTGGACGTACAGCACCGGGCATTTGGCCATGGTTACCAGAAAGCTTAAGTACTGGGAGTTTAAGTCGCCGCAGGAGATGATGAGATCATACCCATCCAGTCGTCCGGGTATGTAGTGGTCCCACAGGGCGGGGCATTCCTCATCGGAGATGGTCAAAATCTTCATTGGCCCTGCTCTCCTTCTCTGCGGGGATAGAATCACGGTAAAGGCCCAGCTCCCGGACCATGTTCTGGGAAACGGGCAGGATCTCCTCAAAGGGCGGGATAGAGCCCGCCACATTGCTGCACAGCCAGTCCATTTTCAGCAGCTCGCCGGGGGTGAAGACATGGGTGCCGTCATTTTTCACGGTGCCGTCCTGTGCAACGATTTTTCGCAGGAAGGGATCCAGCACGCTGTCAGCCAGGCCCTTTTTCAGCAGCAGGGCCATTTGACGGACACCCTCCGGCAGCTTGTCGGACAGGTTTACGTCGATCACACCGCTGTCCATGCCCAGCCAGTAGTTCAGCGCCGTGGACACGCCCTTCTCCCGCTTCCAGCCGCCGGAGAAGATGGCCCGGATGACAAATTCGTAGAACTTGCCCCAGACCCAGATGGGGGTGCCCAAGGGGACCAGATCGCCCCGGTCATCCATGAGGTAGGTGCCGTAGTTGCAGAAATCCAGATACATTTTCGACTGGGTGGGGGCGTTGCGGTTGGATATGACCCGGATGCCGTCGGCAAAGAAGTCTGCCTGCGGGGTGCCCTCGCAGCAGGACCACCGCAGCTCGATCTGGGCCCGGGGATTGGTCATCTGGGCACCCAGCGCAAAGGCGTTGATGGAAGCCGTGACACCGAAAATGGGGTAGGAGGCGATGTAACCGATGCGGTCATTTTGGGCCATGGCACCGGCAATGGCACCGGTGATGAATTTGGATTCATAAATACGTCCGTAGTAGGTACGGATAGAGGAATAGGGCTGGTCTACAGAGCAGTTGAGGAAGCGGATCTTGGGATACTTCACCGCAGCCTTCAGGGTGGCCCGGCTCAAAGGGGGCGCCGTAGTGAAGATCACTTCCGCGCCATCGGCTACCGCCTGCTCGATCAGCGTCTCTGCCTTTTCGGGGGTATTGGCCCCGTAGTAGCTGCGGACCCGGATGCGGTCGCCGAAGACCTCCTCAATATGCTGCCGGCCTTCCTCGTGGCCCATGACCCATGCGCTTTGGGAAGGCTCCAGCTGGTGGACAAAGGCCACGTCCAGTGTTTCCAGTACGGACACGATCCGGCTGACCAAGCTGCTCTTGCTCTCGTCTTCTGCCTTGGTCTGGACCTTGACGGAGTCCTCCTTCTTGGCGGAGGCGATCACATCCTCCCGAATGGCCACGAGGCTCTTTTTCAGCTGGGCAGCGGAAAGACGGCCCAGATCCTGAAAGGGATACAGCTTCAGCCACAGAAGCAGGGCTTCCTCGGGAAGCACATCATCCAGCGGATGCAGGGAATGGAAGGCATCCAGAAAATAATGATAGTAGGCGTTAAAGGTGCGGCGCTCCTCCTCGGTCCAGCTTTCTCCGCTTTTTTTGCCCATGTAGCTTAAGAGCTTGGCGTAGTCGCCGGGACGGCGGAACTGGATGGTGTAGAGCCGGGAGGCCTTATAAAATTCTACAAATTCGTAATAGGCCCTGATCCGGGGCTCGTCGGACTGGGGCGGCAGGATCCGCTTGACCGTGCCGGGGATCCGGGGGGCATCGAAATGGCGCAGGACACTGACCCGCTTGTTGCCCTCCTGCACATAGAAATTGCCCAAATATTCATAGCAGACGATGGGATCGGTGATGCCGGTATCTCCCAAGTGGGCGGCACAGAGGTTGATCCATTTGGTGGCAAATTCGCTTTTGGGATCCAGAAGGGGACGGAAGGTGGCGGTGAAGGCGGTGATGCGGCCTGCGGACTTAGTGCCCACGATCCGCTCCGCGGGGATCTCCAGCGTGCCGATATCCACCACGGTTTCTGTGAGGCTTTCGGAGAGGATCTCATCCAGCACTGCCGGGTGGGCGGGTTTTCCTGCCATCAGCAGTTCCCGGTATTCCTTCTGACCCTGACGAAGGGCTTGGGCGTATTCATCCAAGGCGATCTGTCGGCTCATAGCAACCTCCTAGGAAAGGTAATTTCACACATATAATATAGCACATAATTGTTGGTTTGCAACAAAATTGTATTTTTTCTAATTTTTGTGCAATTCCGGGGCGGACAGGCGTACATAATTGGCGAACATGCCAAGACCGCTTCGTACTGGCGCGGGAGCGCCAACCCCCAATCTATCTTAAGGCAGGGCGATTTTGACACGATGGAAAAATCGTTGAAAATTTCTCCTCCACCCACAATATCCTGTGGTATTACAAAAACTTGGCTGCTTTTTGGGCGAAATTCTCTCCCCTTGGACCGTTGTCCCCGGGCGAAAGCTATGCTATAATGTCTGTAACTAGCGAAATTTGTGAGGAAATGCCCCATGATGACAGAAACAGTAAAATTATCTCAAAGCGATATTCGGAAATTACTTAGTGCAGCTAATCCGGATGCCGCATTGTTGTATCTATACCTATCCGGTGGCAATCGATTGGAACGGGCGGTAGATGATTTGCAAATGAATCCTTCTCGTGTAAGCTGTGCAGCTGCTGCCCTAAGGCAATTAGGATTGATGCCTGATAATCGCCCCAGCCGTATTGCATATGGAGAGAAACCTAATTATTCTGAAGAAGACGTTATAAAAGCTTTGGACTATGATATGGAGTTTCAAAGCTTACGGGGTTATGTAGAAAGAGCTCTTGGAAAGCCTTTATATACTGAGGACGATAAAATTCTACTAAATATTATGCATTATTTGGGAATGTCACCAGAAGTTGTGTCGCAGTTGGTGACTTATTGTATAACTCAATCACGAGAGAAAGGGCGTTCACGCCCACCTTCTCTTCGGACAATCGAAAAAGAAGCATATGCGTGGGCAGAACGTGGGATTGACACTACAGAAGAAGCCTCTGCCTTTATGGAGAAACAACGTGTCCGGAACTCACATATAGGTAGATTGATGCAAGTACTTCAAATACATGGTAGAAATCTCACCGCTCCCGAGGAGCGCTACGCCCAGAGCTGGCTGGATATGGAGATGGAGGACGAGCTGATCTCCATGGCCTATGAGCGGACCTGTCTGAACACCGGCGGTTTAAACTGGGCCTACATGAACAAGATTTTACAGCGCTGGCACGAGCAGGGCCTGCGCACGGCGGAGGAGGTCCGCAGCGGCGACCGGAAGGGTGGCCAAAGTAAGAGTGGCCCACGACAGCTCGATGCTGACGAAGTAGCCGCTATTCGGAAAATGATGGAGGATTGAGACGGCTATGGCATACAGTGCAGAAGTGGTCAAACGTGCACGAGCAAGACTGGCACAAGAAAAGGAAAACCGGGAATCCGAAAACCGGCAGCATCTGGCGCAGGCTTATGCCAAGGTCCCCCGGATCCGGGAGATCGATATGCTGCTGCGGCGCACCATGGCGCAGGCGGCACAGGCGGCCTTTTTGCAGGGCAGCGACGGCCGGGAAATGATGGAAACCGTCCGGCAGCAGAATCTGGAGCTGCAGCAGGAGCGGGCCATTCTGGCCATGGAGAATTTCGAGGCGGGCTACTTGGACGACAGCCCCATCTGCGACCACTGCGGCGGCAGCGGCTACATTGGGTCGAATATGTGCGAGTGCCTGCGGGAGCTGTGTCGTCAGGAGCAGAAGAAGGATATTTCTATTCTTTCCAATAATAAAGACACATTCAACCAGTTTCGGCTAGAATATTACCCTGACCGTGTTGACCGAGATTTAGGTATTAACATTCGTTCCGTTATGGAAAGAACACTCCAGACATGCCGCCAATACGCTACTTTTTTTACAACAAAATCAGAAAATTTACTTCTTTCTGGTGACACGGGATTAGGTAAAACTTTTATGTCTGCATGCATAGCACGAACTGTTGCGGACCGAGGATATAGCGTTGTTTATGAGAGTGCAGGTCATCTCTTATCCAATTTAGAACGCGCAAAGTTTTCAAGTGATGAGATGGCCAGAGATAAGTGTAAAAAGTATAATGATAGCGATCTACTGATTATTGATGATTTAGGTACGGAAATGCCTGGACAATTTACTACTGCTGCGTTATATAATCTAATCAATGATAGACTGCTTTATGGTAAACCCATGATTATATCTACGAATCTTACTGTAGAAGAAATGGTAAAACGCTATTCTCCCCAAATTGCTTCTCGGCTCCGGGGAAGCTTTAAAAGAGTTGCTTTCGTGGGCGAGGATATCCGGGTGCTGAAAAACCGGGGCTATTGAGATGAAGACCGGTATTTTATTCGATCTGGACGGCACCCTGCTGGATACGCTGGAGGACCTGCTGGATGCCACCAATTATGCGCTGAGGGTCCACGGCTATCCTGAGCGGACCCTGCCGGAGCTGCGGCGGTTCGTGGGCAACGGAGCCTACAACCAGATGCGCCTGTCGGTGCCGGAGGGAACGGCTCCCGAGAAGATCCAAGCGGTGCTGGATACCTACAAGCCTTACTATACGGACCATTGTCAGATCAAAACCAGACCCTATCCCGGCATCCCCGAGGTGCTGGCAGTCCTGAAAGAGGATCACCCCCTCGCCATCGTATCCAACAAGCCCGATCTGGCAGTGAAGGCCCTCTGCGCCAAGTATTTCCCCGGGATTTACGCCTTGGGAGAAGCACCGGACTGTCCCCGCAAGCCTGCCCCCGATATGGTCTTCAAGGCCATGGAAGCCATTGGCGCAGCACGCTGCGTCTACGTGGGCGACAGCGAGGTGGATGTACTGACCGCCAAAAACGCAGGGGTGCCCTGCGTCAGTGTCCTCTGGGGCTTCCGGGATCGAGAAGATATGCCCGAGGCGGATATTTTCTGCGATAGGGTTGAGGAATTGCACCGTTGTATCAGGTTTGCAGAAGACTTGTCCTCCGTTCCTTAATTTTGCATTCTGCATTTTACATTTTGCATTCACGAGGTGCCCTATGGCCAATGAATTTTATGCCCTGATGGGGCGGATGCGCTACATCACCCGGTGGGGTTTGATGCGCAATACCTTTTCCGAGAATATTTCCGAGCACAGCCACATGACGGCGGTACTGGCCCATGCACTGGCCCTGATCCGCCGGGACATTCTGAATTTGCCTACCCCGGACCCGGATAGGTGCGCCGTGGCGGCACTGTATCACGATGCCTCCGAGATCCTCACCGGCGACCTGCCCACCCCCATCAAGTATTACAATCCTGAGATCAAGCAGGCCTATAAGCAGGTGGAATGGGTGGCCGGAAACCGGCTGCTGGACATGCTGCCTGCCCAGCTTCGCAAGAGCTATGAGCACTATGTGCTGGAGGATGAGGAAGCCCTGCTGCCCTTCGTCAAGGCAGCGGACAAGCTTTCCGCCCATATCAAGTGTCTGGAAGAGCAGAAGGCCGGAAATACGGAATTTGACACCGCCGCCAAGCAGACTTGGGATTCCATGAAAGCCATGGACCGCCCGGAGCTGGACTGGTTTCTGGACAACTGCCTCGGCGCTTTTGCGCTGAATTTGGACCAGCTGTAACCACTTGACGGAAAAAGAAAACTGTGCTATGATAATTAATAGCCTGCCGGCATGGTGAAATCGGTAGACACAAGGGACTTAAAATCCCTCGCCGTAAAAAGCGTACCGGTTCGAGTCCGGTTGCCGGCACCAACAAGAAAAAGGGAGGCAGTAGCCTCCCTTTTTCTTGTTGGTATCGAGCCGGACTCGAACCCATCTAAATGCAGATGTCCGGTGGACATCTGCAGCCACCAGTTCAAAAACTGGTGGCTGCCATAGTGTAATCGAGTCCGGTCACCGGCACGAATCAGAACATACACGCCTACGGTGCATTGTAGGGTGCGGATATATCCGCACCGGGCAGTCCCGGCAATTGAGCGTTTTGTTTTTACACTCATCTTTCGGAGGTTCCCGGTTGAGATATATCTCAACCCTACATTGGATTTCTTAGCCCTACGGGGTGTCTTTTCTTATTGGGTCTGTTTATGCCTTTGTGCAATAATACCGCCAGCCGTCCGGGGTCTGGATGCGGTTTACTGCCACGCCGAAGGCCTGCCGGAGTGCGCCGGAGGCGAAGACGGTTTCGGCATCGCCCTGGCAGAGAAGGGTGCCGTTCTCCATCACTGCCAGCTGGTCGGCGGTTTCCAGTGCCATGGCAAGGTCGTGGAGCACCAGAACCACCGCCTTTCCCTCGGCTGCCAGCAGCTTTGCCTGCGCCATCATCTGCAGCTGATGGGCAATGTCCAGATAGGTATTGGGTTCATCCAACAGCACCACGGGAGTGTCCTGAGCCAGCACCATGGCGATGCAGACCTTCTGCCGCTGGCCGCCGGAGAGGGTCGTTAGGTCCCGGTCCTTCAGGTCCAAGATATCCAGCCGGGCCATGGCGCGTTCGGCAGCCCCATAGTCCTCCTGCCGGTACCGGCGGGGGTAGCTTAAATAGGGAAAGCGCCCGTGGAGCACCAGCCGTCCTGCCGTGATCTCCGGTACTGTCCGATTTTGGGGCAAATAGGCAATTTTCTGGGCCCGCTCCCGGGAGGATAGCCCGTCTAAGGCCTGACCTTGCAGCAGCAGGCTTCCCTGTCCCGGCAGGATCCCCGCCAGCACCTTCAGAAGGGTGGATTTTCCGCAGCCGTTGGGACCCACCACCGCAGTTACCTGCCCGGCGGGGATGGTGAGAGAAAGATTTTGCAGTACGGGCTTTCCGGCATAGCCTGCGGTAAGGTTTTTGATTTCAAGCATCGCTTCGCCCTCCTTTTCGTTTCAGCAGGAGCAGCAGGAAGAAGGGGCCGCCCAGCACCGACAGCAAAATGCCCACCGGAAGCTCATAGGGAGAAAATACCACCCGCGCTGCTGTGTCGCACAGCGTTACAAAGGCAGCGCCCCCCATGGCGCACATGGGCAGCAGAAACCGGTTCTCACTCCCCACAAGCTTCCGCATGGCATGGGGTACGATGAGGCCCACGAAGCCCAGCAAGCCCGCAAAGCTCACCGCTGCCCCCGCCAGCATGGCGCAGAGTACCAGCAGCACCGTCCGCAGAGGACGGACTGCCAGCCCCAGACTTTTTGCCGTTTCATCTCCCAGCGCCAGCACATCCAGCTCATTGCGCAGAAGCAGCACTGCGATCAGTGCCAACAAGATCAGCACGCCCGCCGGGATAAGACGCAGATGGGATACACTGCCAAAGCCGCCTACCCGGAAATCCCCGGACAGCATCCCTGCCTCCGGGATCAGGGTGGTGATGGCCTCTGATAGGGCATTTAGAAAGGCATTTACGGCCACGCCGCCCAAAACAACCGTGGTCCGGGAGGCCCCGGCCTTTTCTGCCACGAAGACGATGGCCAGCACGCAGACCATGGCCCCAAGAAAGGCAGCTCCGGCCACTGCCCAGCCCGACAGGGCGCCCAAGGCGCAGCATACTGTCACAGCCAGTCCGGCTCCGGCGTTGACACCGATGATACTGGGCGATGCCAGCTTATTGTGAAGTACCCCTTGGATCACGGCACCGGATACTGCCAGCGCTGCTCCTGCCAGCAGGCATCCCGCCGTCCGGGGCAGGCGGACATACCAGAAAATGAAGCTGCCCATGCCGCCGGAAAGGGAAGCCGCTCCAAAACGCAGACTCAGGAGGGCGGACAGAAGCACCAGCGCAGCACTTCCCAAAAGATACCGTAGGGGCCGATGCCCACATCGGCCCAAACGCACCGAATCGTTACCGCTTGCAAAGGGCCGATGTGGGCATCGGCCCCTACGGGCTTTATCCTTCATGCTCTAAAATCTCCTCCAGCTTCTCATAGGCCTCCCCCCAACGGTGGTTGGGCTTCAGGTTATACAGGTTCTTGTCCATGAAATACAGCCGTCCCTCTTTCGCAGCGGTCAGCTGATGCCATGCGGGATTTTCCGCCATCATGGCTTCCACATGGGCCTTCATTCCCTCGGTATCATCTCCCCGCTGGACGATAAAAATGTAGTCCGGGTCCGCTTCCAAGATTCGCTCCATGCTCAGATTTTCCAGCAGGGAGGTGTCGGAATCGGCGATGTTGCGGCAGCCAAGGCTTTTCAGCATTTCTCCCAGAACGTTATCCTCGCTGTTCTTCACCGTCACTGAGGAGGCCGAGGCCCGCATACACAGCACCGTTGGGCTGGTGCCCCGGTTTTGGGCGGCTTCCAGAACGCGGTCGATCTGCTGCCGGACCTCTACGCCGTATTTTTCAAAGAGGTCTGTGCGTCCGGTGATGCCGGTGCACAGCTCCAGCAGATGGAAATAATCTTCAAAATCCGACACATCGAAATAGGCAGTGGGGATACCGGTGGCCTCCAGCGTATCCTTCCATTCCAGATTCTGCCGGGTGTTGGCAGATGCCATGATGAAATCCGGTTCCGCCGCCAGCAGCAGCTCCAGTGACAGCTCCTTGGTATTGCCAAGGTTTACGCAGTCCTCCGGCAGCTCCAGCCCAAGGTCGTCCCAAGCGTCATCCGCCGTGGCGATAACTTCCCCGCCGGCCAGCTGCCATACCTGCGCAAAGCTGCCCAGCAGGCAGGCAACCCGCCGGGGCTGCTGCACCGTCACCTCCCGGCCCAGCGCATCCTGAAAGCCGGTAAATGCGGTCCCATCGCTGACCTGCCCATAGCTGCAGCCGGTCAAAATGAAAAAAACGAGAAAAATCGAGAAAATTCGAGATTTCATAAACCATCCTCCTGATATCTGTTTGTAGGGGAGGGTCTTGACCCTCCCGCCCAAATTGCTGTGCAATTTGGGATTTCCCAAAGGGAAATAAGGAAACCATCGCCTGCGGCGATGGCATTTTGTGATGCAAAATGCCCGGGAGGGTCAAGACCCTCCCCTACAACTTTTTCTAAAAAACAGACGATCCCCATGGAATTGTTACCATGGGGATCGTTTTAAGGCCTTTGAACCGACAAAAGCGGTATGGCAGATCGTTGTTTACTTGTTCAAAAGCTTGGCTTCCACATAATCAAAGCCCAAGCGGCTGATGGTATCGGCGAAGCGTTCTCCGGCGATGCCCTCGTCCCGGAAGAAGCAGATGACCTTTTCCACCATGTCCAGCACTTCGTCCTCGGTGGTGAAGACGCAGTTCAGGGGCTGGGCAGTGGCGGTCTTCTTGCCCCAGCGGCCGCCGATGGAGACCTTGTAGCCGTCGGTGTAAGTAATGGCATCAAAGAGGCACTTATCCTTGCACCGGCCGCAGTGGTTGCAAAGACTCGGGTCGATGACCACCTTGCCATCCACAACTTTGGCGATCTTGATGGGGCAGCTTGCCTCCACCTGACACTTCTTGCAGCCCCTGCATTTTTCCGGATCCACGGTGGGATACCGCTGGCCGATGACGCTCAGGTCGTTCAGCTCCGGCTTGACACAGTTGTTGGGGCAGCCGCCTACGGCGATCTTGAACTTGTGGGGCAGGGCCACGCCGTGGTAGCCCAGATAGAACTTTTCGTGGATCTTCTCGCTGAGGGAGAAGGTATCGATGAGACCGTACTGGCAGGTGGTGCCCTTGCAGGACACCACGGGACGGACCTTGGCACCGGTACCGCCGCAGTCCAAGCCCTTTTCCTGCAGGAAAGCCATCATGGGCTCGATATTTTCGTATTTGACACCTTGGATCTCAATGGTCAGCCGGGAGGTCATAGCGACCTTGCCGCTGCCGAAGCGGTCGGCAGCTTCCGCAATGCTGCGGACCTCGTCAGTGGTGATGCGGCCGTTGCGGGTGATGACCCGGACATTGAACACATCGTCATATCGCTTGTCCTGTAAGCAGCCAAGGCCCTTGACCCGCTTGATATCATCGGGAGAAAGCTTGCTCATAGTTTTGCGCTCCTTTTTTCTATTATTTCTGTAAAAAGTATACCATGGAAGCAAAAAGATTGCAACCCGGGCTCGAAAAAATGTGGGATGGGAGGGCAGCCTTATTTCCACAGATATACCTTGCATTCGTAGGGATGCAGGGTGTTTTTCTTGGGGTCGGGGTAATTGCACAGGATCAGCTGGGCCTTGTCCATGTCGAAGTCCTTGGGGGTGGGGAATTTGGTTTCCTGATCGGAGAAGGAGCAGACAACCAGAATCTTCTGGCTTTCCTCGGTCATGGAGTACATGTAAAGCTTATCGGAGGCATGGAAATACTCCTGATACACGCCGTGGCGGACACAGCGCAGCTTTTTGCGCAGGGCAATGGCCTTGCGGTAGAAGTTCAGCACGGAATCGGGGTCCGCTTCCTGCTGGGCCACATTGATCTGGGTGTAATTTTCGTTGACCTCGATCCACGGGGTCTCGGCGGTGGTGAAGCCGGCGTTTTTCTCATCGCTCCACTGCACCGGGGTCCGGGCGGAATCCCGGGCGGAGCGCCACTGCCGCTGAAGGCGCTGCTCCTCGGTCTTGTTCAGGGCGGTGTTATGGTAATTCCAGATGGTCTGGACATCCCGGTATTTTTCGATGCTGTCAGGCCGCCAGTTGGTCATACCGATCTCCTGCCCCTGATAGACGAAGGGGGTGCCCTTCTGGAACAGGTACATGGCTGCCAGCATTTTGGCGCTTTCCTTCTGGAATGCTTCACTGCCGTAGCGGGAAACGATCCGGGGATGGTCGTGATTTTCGATGTACAGGGAGTTCCACGCCTTGTTTTCCAGCTTGTACTGCCAGTCGGAGAAGGCCTTCTTCATCCGGCGCAGGCTGAACTTCATGGGATAGTAGTCCGACAGGAAGCAGTCGGCGCTGACACACTGGAACTGGATCATCATATCCAGCTGGCCCTGTTCCTCATCGATGTACTCCAGCGCCTTCTTGGGGGAGACCAGCGGCGCTTCGGCAATGGTGAAGCAGTCGTAGTGGTCAAGAACCTCTTCCTTAAATTCCTGCAAATACTCGTGGACATGGGGGCCGTGGTTGTAGTGGGTCATGCCCTTGGAGGCGGGCATGATGTGGTCATCCGGCAGGCCCTCCTTTTTGGAGATGTAGGTGATGACATCCTCCCGGAAGCCGTCTACGCCCATATCCAGCCAGAAGCGGAGGATCTTCTTCACTTCCTCCCGGACCAAGGGGTTGTCCATATTCAGGTCCGGCTGCTTTACGGCAAACAGGTGGAGATAATATTCTCCGCGAACATCGTCCCACTGCCAAGCCTTGCCCTCAAAGAAGGAGTCCCAGTTGTTGGGCAGCTTTCCGTCCTCCCGGGCGGGCCGCCAGATATAGTAGTCGGTGTAAGGCTCAATGCGCTGGCGGCTCTTCTGGAACCATTCGTGCTCATCACTGGTGTGGTTCACAACAAGGTCCATGACGATCTTCATGCCCCGCTGATGGGCACCCTCCAGAACCTTCTTAAATGCCTCCATGCCGCCAAATTCCGGGGCGATGTCCATATAATCGGCAATGTCATAGCCGCCATCGGCACCGGGGGAGGGATAGATGGGAGAGAACCAGATGCCATCGCAGCCTAAGGACTTGATATAGTCCAGCTTTTCGTAAACACCCAGCAGGTCGCCCATGCCGTCCCCATCCCCATCCTTAAAAGACCGGGGCCATACCTGATAAAATACCATGTCCTTATACCAGCGGTTTCGTTCCATAGAAGTACACTCCTCTTTCATTAGTTGGTACCCAAAGCCTTCCCCCGGGGGGAAGGTGGCCGAGCGTAAGCGAGGTCGGATGAGGGTTGGCGTGCAGTTGCAAGTCTGGAATAGGTCTGAAACGTTGTGCGAATCGTAACTCTTTCGCCCGCATTCCTCATCAGTCAAAAATCAGAGATTTTTGCCAGCTTCCCCCCGGGGGAAGCCAAGGGCGCTGCCGCGCCAGTTTGTGTTTTCCATTTTCATTATAGCATGACAAACACCGTTCTGTCACCCCAAAATACCATTGACAGCCATCTTTTTCCAATTTACAATAAAAGAAAAAGCCGAAAGGTGGCGCACATTATGATTACCGAGCAAAATGGTGTTTTCCACATTCAGACGGACCAGTATTCCTATCTGTTCTGCATCGACGAATACGGTGTCCCGGAGCATCTGCATTTCGGTGCCCCGGTGCAGACCGGGGACGCAGAGGCGCTCCGGTGCCGTCCCGGCCTTGGCTGGGGCAGCAATGTGCTGCTGAAAGAGGGGGATACCGCCAGCTGCATGGACGTGCTGGCGCTGGAATGGAGCGGCAGCGGCCGGAGCGATTACCGGGAGACTCCGCTGGAGATCACCGGATCCGCTTCCGATTTCCGCTACTCCGGCTTTGAGATTCTGGAGGGCAGCGCGGTCATGACCGGCGGCCTGCCCCAAGCCCATGGGGCGCTGGAGACCCTGCACATCACCATGGAGCAACCCGGTGCCCGGCTGCATCTTTACTACACCGCCTTCCCCACCGCCCTGACCCGGCGGACCGTGCTGGAAAATACGGGAGATGCCCCCCTGACCTTGGGAAAGCTCATGAGCTTTTCCGTGGACCTGCCGGGGTCCTACACCATGGCCACCTTCAACGGCAGCTGGATCGCGGAAATGCGCCGCACCGATACGGCCGTGCAGGAAAGCCGGGTGGTAAACGAAAGCCTGACAGGTGCCTCCTCCAACCGGCATAATCCGGGCTTCCTGCTGTATGAGGCCGGTGCCACGGAAACCGGGGGCCGGGTCTACGGCTTCAATCTGGTCTATTCCGGAAACCACTACGCCTCCGCCCAGCGGTCCCATCAGGGCCTGACCCGGGTGATGCAGGGCATAAACCCCAGCCATTTTGCCAAGAAACTGGCCCCCGGCGAAGACTTTGAGACTCCGGAGGCAGTGCTCTGCTGCTCCGACGAGGGCTTTGGCGGCTTATCCCGCAGGATGCACACCTTTGTGACCGACCATATCATCCGCCCTTATTGGCGCAATCGCCCCCGGCCTGTGAAGTACAACAGCTGGGAGGGCTGCATGTTCGACTTCAACCAGCACCGCCTGCTGGACTTGGCGGACCGGGCCAAGGACCTTGGCTGTGAGCTGTTCGTGCTGGACGACGGCTGGTTCGGTGCCCGGAACAATGACAAGGCGGGCCTCGGCGATTACAACGTCAACACCAAAAAGCTGCCCAAGGGCCTAGAGGGTCTTTCTGACCGCATCCGGGCCAAGGGCCTGCAATTTGGCCTCTGGTTCGAGCCGGAATCCGTGAACCCGGATTCTGACCTCTACCGTGCCCATCCGGACTGGGCCCTGACCGATGACTTTTACCCGGTTTATGGACGCAATCAGCTGCTGCTGGACCTGACGAAGCAGGAGGTCCGGGACTATATCGTGGAAAAGGTGTCCAACATTCTGGACAGCGCCAAAATCTCCTATGTAAAATGGGACATGAACCGCCATTCCATTGCGTTGGGTGCCAAGACCCACGACTTCGTGCTGGGCCTGTATGAGGTGCTGCGCCGCATCTTCATCCCCCGGCCCGGCATCCTGCTGGAAAGCTGTTCCTCCGGCGGCAACCGGTTTGACCTCGGTATGCTGTGCTTCTCTCCCCAGATCTGGGCCAGCGACGATACGGACCCCATTGAGCGCCTTGCCATCCAGACAGGCTATTCCTATCTCTATCCCCAGTCTACTTGGGGCTCCCATGTTTCCGCCACGCCCCATGCCCAGACCCTGCGGACTACCCCCTTGAGCACCCGGGGTAATGTGGCCTTCTTTGGCTGCCTTGGCTATGAGCTGGACCTGAAGCACCTGCTGCCCATTGAAGTGAAGGAAGTCAAGGCCCAGACTGCCTTCTATAAGCGCTACCGGGAAATCTTCCAGTACGGCACCTTCTCCCGCCATGCGCTTGGCTGGCAGGTGTCCGATGGCAAGACCACACTGGCAGGTGTTTTCCACGGTCTGGTCCCCGCAGCGCCGGGCTATGAGCGCCTGCGGCTGGTGGGATTGGATAAGGATAAGACCTACCGTGTGACCTCTCTGGAGCAGACCATCCGGGTGGGACAGTTCGGCAACCTCCTAAAGCACGTTGCCCCCGTGAGCATTGACCCCAACGGACAGCTGCTGCGGCTGGCGGACCGGCATATCTCCCTCCCCAGCGGCACAGAGGCGATGACGGTCTCCGGCGCAGCCCTCATGAGCGGCATCCTCCTGCGCCCCCAGTTCCGGGGCACCGGCTACGACCAGAACCAGCGCACCCAAGGCGATTTCGGTTCCGATCTGTACATCGTGGAAGAAATCGAAGCATAACGAAAACTTTTTCTTGCAATTTCCGCCGATGTGTACTATACTAGATAGGCACAACGCCGGTGTGATGAAATGGTAGACGTAGCGGACTCAAAATCCGCCGCCAGCGATGGCGTACCGGTTCGAGTCCGGTCACCGGCACCAATAACAAAGGGGAGGCTAACGCCTCCCTTTTATTATTGGTATCGTGTTGGGCTCGAACCCATCTAACTGCAGATGTCCAGTGGACATCTGCTGCCACCAGTTCAAAAACTGGTGGCTACCATAATGTAATCGAGTCCGGTCACCGGCACCAAAATTCGGGTTATCCCTTATGGGATGACCCGAATTTTTTATGCCTGCGCCGGGACTGCCAAAGCAGGTTGCTTTGGCCCTTACTGCCCAATGGCACCAACCTGAGCATTTTTCGGATAAGCAGGCAGAATCGCATTGGCGGAGGAAACCTTATTGCTGTAATCCAGATGGGTGTAGATAATGGAGGTGGTTCCAATATCACTATGAAATTGTCAAGCTGCAGGCAGGGCTATGAAAACCCCTTCACTTAAGTATTAGGACACAGCCCCCTCGTTTTGTCTCAAATTTAAGAATTATTTTTGAAACCCCTCTATTATGTTGTAATGACACTGCACCCCTGTTTTGTTTCAAATATTTCAAAATATTTTTCTCCTCTTAATATTGATAGGACACGAGGGCCATTTTTGTTTCATCTTTGTCTGATAAATTTTCAAGAAACCCTCTCATATGAGTAATATGGCAAGAAGGCTCAAAAAGTCCAAAATCCGAGGGAACTTTTTTTAATAAAGAAAAATCTCTCTATAAGGGTAATATGGCACGCAGGGGCATTTTGTCTCACAAATTGAGAAGTTTTTTTCGAAAGGCAAATTTGGCAAGCAATGCAAGTGGCGTGCCATTTGCAAAAAAACCTTCCGCTGGGCTCCGGCTTTTCAGGCTTGTTGAGGCTCCCGCCCCAATCCCCAAACACGCAGAATTCTTCTGCGGCTACGCCCTCGTCCCGGTGCTAACGTTAGGAAAATCTTCTCAATAAAGTACAGTAGCAAAGAGAGCGAAAAACGGAAATTGAAGATATGATTATTTTCCAAAAGAAAAACGCAGAACCATAACAGTTTCCTGTTACAGTTCTGCGTTTAAGTATTGTACTCTTGCTGTTTATTCCTGTGGAAGAAGATTACTAAAATACTTGGTCTTCCCCGACAGCACATCGTCATAAAAGCCCTGCTTCCAGTCGATATAGGCAATGGCTTCCTCGATGCGCTTCTTTTCTTCAAGCAACGCTTTCTGCTTGCCTTCCAGAATCACTTTTCTCTCCGGGATGGTTCCTTCGCCCTGCAGGCAGAGGGTAAGATACTCCTTCATTTCTGCGATGCCCATGTTG
>JAFSCK010000038.1 GCA_017436785.1 Oscillospiraceae bacterium
CGCGGACCTTGGGGGTCTCCAGCAGAGCCTCGTCCAGACGGTCCAGAGCGTTCATCTGCTTCAGCTGGCTCAGCAGGTTACTCAGCATGCCGCCGGGGATCTGGTAAGTCAGGCACTGGGTATCGGTAGCCATGGACTTGGGCATCAGGGTGCCGTCAGCAACGAACTGGTCGCGGACAGTCTTGAAGTAGTCAGCCATCTTCTTGGTCTGCTTGTCATCGATGTCCACTTCGTAGCCCAGCTGGCGCAGAGCGTAAGCCAGAGTCTCGGTAGCGGGCTGGGAGGTGCCGCCGGAGAAGGGAGAGATGGCGGTGTCGATGATGTCCACGCCAGCTTCCACAGCCTTCAGGTAGGTCATGAAGGCGAGGCCCGTGGTGGAGTGGGTGTGCAGGTCGATGGGCATGCCGGGAACAGCGTCCTTGATAGCGGAGACCATGTCGTAAGCCTCCTGGGGACCCATGATGCCGGCCATATCCTTGATGCAGATGGTGGAAGCACCCATTTCCTTCAGTTCCTTGACGATCTCCACGTACTTCTTGTGGGTGTGAACGGGAGAGGTGGTGTAGGAGATGGTACCGGAAGCGATGGCACCGGCGTTGACGGTGGCTTCCATAGCGACCTTCAGGTTGTTGGTATCGTTCAGAGCGTCGAAGATACGGATGATGTCGATGCCGTTCTCCACAGCCTTCTTGACGAACAGCTTCACGAAATCATCGGGATAGTGGGAGTAACCCAGAACGTTCTGACCGCGCAGCAGCATCTGCAGCTTAGTGTTGGGCACAGCAGCGCGGATCTTGCGCAGACGCTCCCAGGGATCTTCGTTCAGGAAGCGCAGGCAGACATCGAACGTAGCGCCGCCCCAGCACTCGATTGCGTAGTAGCCGACCTTATCGATGGTGGAGAGCATGGGCTCGAACTTCTCGAAAGGCAGGCGGGTTGCGATCAGAGACTGGTTAGCGTCACGCAGCACAGTCTCCACAAACTGAACTTTTTGAGCCATTTGTAGTAACCTCCGTAGAATGGATTTTTATGATGGGAGGATCGGGAAATCAACCGGTAAAGTTCCGGTAAAGAAACATACCGGAAGGACTCCAAACCGTCCTTATATTTTTATCCAAGGGCGCCCCTTCGCCGGAAGACCCGTTGGTTAAAAACAAAGATTAGTTGAAAAAGATAAAAACCAAAGTTTTTTTCCTTGGCTTTTGGGCACTTTTTTGGAGAAAATCCACTTAAGTCCCAATCTTCACCAACTACATACTAACATAAAGCCATGTAAATGTAAATAGAAATTTTCCTTTTTTCGATATAAAATTACCGTTTCGCAAAAAGGAAAAACATCAGCGATTTGACGAAACACGATCGATAATGTAGTGGGCGGCGTATACACCATTGTCATTGCGAGGAGCGAAGCGACGTGGCAATCCCCTGAAAGTTTCCGAAATGTATCTTTTATGATTCTGCGCGGACCTCTGGAGGGGATTGCCACGCCAGTCTAGTGCCGCAGCACTGTGCAAGCGAGCAACCGCCGAAGGCGGCTCTTAGCGAGTCGCAGTGCGCACTGGCTCGCAATGACATGCAAATTTATGATCCACAGCGATTCTATAATCTGTGCAGAATTATATACATCCTCCATTCTCCTGTGTAAAATTTGGCAAACTTCCATATTGCTTTTTTTATATCGATAGTGTATGATAGAATTGCAAAATATGGGGGGAGAACCCCCCTGCTTGAAATGTAATTAACTTTTAATGAAAGAGGTTATATGCTATGATCGATCTGAGCAAGTATGGCATTGTTAATGCCGAGATCATCCACAACCCCTCCTACGAGGAACTGTTTGAAGCTGAGATGGACCCCACTCTGGAAGGCTTTGAGAAGGGCCAGCTGACTGAGCTGGGCGCTGTCAACGTCATGACCGGCATCTACACCGGCCGTTCCCCCAAAGACAAGTTCATCGTCATGGACGAGAACTCCAAGAATACCGTGTGGTGGACCAGCCCTGAGTACGCCAACGACAACAAGCCCGCTTCTCAGGAAGCATGGAACGAGTGCAAGCGTCTGGCTGTGGAGCAGCTGAGCAACAAGAAGCTGTACGTCATGGACGTCTTCTGCGGCACCAACAAGGACTCCCGCATGGCTGTCCGCTTCATCATGGAAGTGGCATGGCAGGCTCACTTCGTTAAGAACATGTTCATCGCTCCCACCGCTGAAGAGCTGGCAAACTTTGAGCCCGACTTCGTTTCCTACAACGCTGCTAAGGCTAAGGTCACCAACTACAAGGAGCTGGGTCTGAACTCCGAGACTGCTGCTATCTTCAACATCACCTCCAAGGAGCAGGTCATCCTGAACACCTGGTACGGCGGCGAGATGAAGAAGGGTATGTTCTCCATGATGAACTACTACCTGCCCCTGAACGGCATGGCTTCCATGCACTGCTCCGCCAACACCGACATGAACGGCGAGAACACCGCTCTGTTCTTCGGCCTGTCCGGCACCGGCA
>JAFSCK010000101.1 GCA_017436785.1 Oscillospiraceae bacterium
AAATTGAATGCAAGAATCAAAGATCTGGATAACATCATCCGCTGCCTGTACGAAGACCGAGTCTGCGGACGAATCACCCCGGAACGCTACGACACAATGGCTGGCAGCTATGAACAGGAACAGGCAGAACTCAAACTGGAGTTGACAAGTCTCTCCGCACAGATCAGCGAAATGGATCTGCGGGAAAAGTATATCAAAGATTTCATGGAGAATGCCAGGACATACATCGAGATGCCGAAGCTGACACCGGAACTGCTACGTGTATTCATTCACCGAATCGATGTGTATGAGAAAGAAGAAAAATACTCGAGAACCTGTGGTAATACCATCATGATTCACTACACATTCAAGGTAGCCCAAAGCAAAACTGCAACTGCCATAAATACAGCTGCAGCGAAGCACAAAGCCGCCTAAATGCAAAAACCGGAAGGTCAAACGACCTTCCGGTGATGCACCCCAATCAATTCTCCGTTAAGAACACGGAGCAAAAGTCCGGGTGTTTTTGCGTCGGTTTGTTGTAGGGGAGCAAGCTTCCCCTGCATTACACATCCAGATAGCCGCACAGCAGCTTCAGGGTGTTATACACGCCGTCGATATGGCTGCGCTCGTAGCCATGGCTGGCGTAGACACCGGGGCCGATAAGGCCGTGGCGGAGGTCGAAACCGGCGCTGAGGGTCACGTCCACATCGGAAGAATAGAAGGGGTAGACATCCACAGCGTAGTCTGCCCCGGTCTTCTTGGCGGCGGCGATCAGCTTGCCTACCACCTCATAGCTGTAGGGTCCGGCAGAGTCCTTGGCGCAGATGGAGACCTGCTTTTCGGTGCAGTTCAGACCCTCACCCACGCAGCCCATGTCCACGGAGATGGCTTCCGTGACCCCGGCGGGAACGGAGGCGGCACCGCCGTGGCCCACCTCCTCGTAGACCGTCACATGGACGTAGGTCCGGCGCTTCAGGGTGATGGCGTTGTCGTGGAGGTACTTGGCGAAGCCCAACAGAATGCCCACGCTGAGCTTGTCATCTAAAAAGCGGCTTTTCAGATAGCCGGAGGCAGTGCGCCGGGTCCGGGGCTCGAAGCAGACGAAATCTCCCACCTCAATGCCCAATTTGCGGACCTCCTCAGCGGATCGCACATCTTCGTCCAGCACAATTTCCGTGGTGTCAAAGTCCCGCTTGGCGGTCTTATAGTCGGGATTCACATGAACGGAGGCATTGCACAGCTGCAAAGTGCCCTCGTAAATGGCCCCCTCCCGGGTATAGACCCGGACATTTTCCGCTTCGCCGTTTTCGGCCCGCATACCGCCGATCTTGGTCAGCTGCAGCCGTCCGTCACCCTTGATGCGGCTGACCATGCCGCCGAGGGTATCGGTGTGGGCCTCCAGCAGCAGGGTATCGGAGGCATCTAAGCCCCCCAGATCAATGAGAACGCCGCCCTTCTGGGTGATCTTGGCAGGGAAGCCCAGTGTGCCAAAGGCTTCCTGCACCCAAACGGCAGCCTTGGCAGTAAAACCGGCGGGAGAATCGATGGCAAGTAAGGCAGCGACCTGCTGCCATGCGTAGTCCGCATAAGAAAAATCAATCATATTGACCTCCTAGTAACAAATAATGCCAGACACCGGCCACTTCCCGCATGAAGTGGTTGATTTTTTGTGCGACGCGGCTGGTCCGGGCGGGGATGCCCACAAATTCCACATTGCAGGCCTTGGCAAAGAGGCTGGCACGGAACAGGTGGTATTCGCTGGACAAAACCCCCAGCTTTTGGGGACGCTGTCCGGTTTTTTCTTCGATAAGGGACAGGGAAAACTGGAGATTTTCCCAAGTGGAGGTGGCCTCGTCCTCCCGCCAGAGGCGCTTGGGATCAATGCCGAGATTCACCAGCTCCCGGTACATGCACTCGGCTTCGGTGATGGGCTCGTCGGTGCCCTGTCCGCCGGAGAGAATGGCAATGACGTTGGGATGGGCTTCTAAGTATTCATAAGCGCCGCAGATCCGGTCCCAGAGGGAAACGGAGGGACCGTCCCGATTGACCTTGGCACCCAGCACCACCATGTAGTCGATGGATTCCGCCGGGCTGCCAAAGCTGGCTTTGATGACGATGGCCTCGGTGATGCCCACCACCAGCAGTCCCAGCACCAGCAGCGCGGTGAAGATCTTATTGGCTAGGGCAGCAAACGCGGGGAATTTCAGCCCCACCATGGGGAGAAAGGTGTAAAACAAAATAATACCGATCAGACACAGGCACACCAGCGCGGAAAAGCTGTAGCCTGGGATGCAGAATTTTAAGAAAAATGCAAGACCGCCAAGGACGGCGCAGAGAAGTAAGGGAAACAGATGTTTCATAAAATTCTCCTAAAGATCATTGTAGGGCGGGGTCATGACCCCGCCGACCCGGCAACGAATATTGCCTTGCTGAAAAGGAGGTAGCAGTTTCATAACAGTATTCCTTTTCGCCAAACAGGGACTACCCCGACACGGAACTGCGTCGGCGGGGTCAGAAAACCGCCCTACAGTGGTTTATAATCCAGCATATTTTACCATATCTTCCGCAAAAAAACAAGCCGCCCCATCCGGGACGGCTTGTATCATAAGAAAAACTTAAACTTCCTTAGATTTGGTGGCGATCTCCATGAGGCACTTGGCGATGAAGGCATCGGGGGTCATGGCACCCAGATCCTCGCCCTTGCGGGTACGGACGGAAACAGTGCCGTTCTCCATATCCCGGTCGCCGATGACCAGCATATAGGGGATCTTCTGCATCTGGGCCTCGCGGATCTTGTAGCCCAGCTTCTCACTGCGGCAGTCGGTCTCGGCGTGGATGTTCAGGGCATTCAGCTTGTCGGCCAGCTCCTTGGCATATTCGTGGGCGCGGTCGGTGATGGGCAGGACCTTGACCTGCGTGGGCATCATCCACAGGGGCAGGGCACCGGCGTAGCGCTCAATGAGGTAAGCCAGCGTGCGCTCGTAGCAGCCGAGGCTGGTGCGGTGGATGATATAGGGGGTCTTCTTCTGGCCGTCGGAGTCGGTGTATTCCATACCGAACTTCTGAGCCAGCAGCATGTCGATCTGGATGGTGACGATGGTATCTTCCTTGCCGAAGACGTTCTTGTACTGGATGTCCAGCTTGGGGCCGTAGAAGGCGGCTTCGTCAATGCCGATCTCGTAGTTGACGCCCAGCTTGTCAAGGATCTCGCCCATGACCCGCTGTGCCTCGTCCCACTGCTCAGCAGTGCCTTCGTACTTGATGCCGGCCCGGGCGGGGTCCCACTGGGAGAACCGGAAGGAGCAGTTCTCCAGCATACCAACGGTATCCAGACAGTACTTTGCCAGCTCCAAGCAATCCTTGAACTCCTCCTCCAGCTGGTCAGGACGGAGCACCAGATGACCCTCGGAAATGGTGAACTGGCGGACACGGATCAGGCCGTGCATCTCGCCGGAATCCTCGTTACGGAACAGGGTAGAGGTCTCGCCCAAGCGCATGGGCAGGTCACGGTAGGAACGGGCGCGGTTCAGATAGACCTGATACTGGAAGGGGCAGGTCATGGGACGCAGTGCGAAGCACTCCTTCTCCTCATCGTGGGGATCGCCCATGATAAACATGCCGTCCAGATAGTGGTCCCAGTGGCCGGAGATCCGGTACAGATCCCGCTTTGCCATCAGGGGGGTCTTGGTCAG
>JAFSCK010000102.1 GCA_017436785.1 Oscillospiraceae bacterium
CAAAAGAAGCGGCACGATTCTGTTTAACGGCATCCCCATGGAGCAGGTCAGCCAACGGGATCAATCCTCAAAAATCGGCTATGTGATGCAGAACCCGGACGATCAGATCGTCACTGACAAGGTCTGGCACGAGCTGGCCTTCGGTCTGGAAAGCCTGGGCACGGATCAGAAGACCATGCGTGCTCGGGTTGCGGAAATGGCCTGCTATTTTGGCATTCAGGACTGGTTCCACCGGGATGTGGCAAACCTGTCCGGCGGCCAGAAGCAGCTTCTGAACTTAGCTTCCATCATGGCCATGCAGCCGGAAGTGCTGATTCTGGACGAGCCTACCAGCCAGCTTGACCCCATTGCCGCTTCGGACTTCCTGAATACGGTGCGGAAGATCAATATTGAACTGGGAACCACCGTCATCATCACGGAGCATCGTTTGGAGGACATTTTCCCCTATGCTGATCGTGCCATCGTCATGGACGGCGGCAAGGTCATTGCGGACGATACGCCCAGAAACATCGGAAAACTGCTTTGGGAACAGAAAAACGATATGTTTGCGGCTATGCCCACCCCTGTCCGGGTGTTCTATGGTGCAGAAGGTACGGGTAACTGCCCCTTGACCGTCAGGGAGGGCCGCACCTGGCTGAGCCGGTCTTTCCCGGAGGGGGCCGCGAAGACTGCCTTTTCCTCCGACCTGCTCCCGGAAGAAATCGAAAGCCCGGCACTTAGCTTAAAAGAACTTTGGTTCCGGTATGAAAAGAATAGCCCCGATATTCTTCGGGGTGTCAGTGCGGAAGTGGCAGCAGGCAGCCTGTTTGCCATCGTAGGCGGTAACGGTGCCGGTAAATCTACCACCCTAAAAGCTATCTTCGGTATCTGCAAGCCATACCGGGGTAAGGTGAAGATCTTCGGAAAGCCCATCGAAAAGTACAAATCCGTAGAGCTGTTCCAAAATTGTCTTGCTATGCTTCCTCAGGACCCCAAGAGCCTGTTTGTGGCCAAGACCGTCCGGGAAGAACTGGAGGAGATGACCAAGGATCAGGCAAAAATCAGTGAAATTGCCGCTGTCTGCGAGATTGAAAACCTCTTGGGCAGTCACCCTTACGATCTCTCCGGCGGTGAGCAGCAGAGAGCTGCTTTGGCGAAAGTCCTGCTGACAAATCCCAGACTTCTGCTGTTGGACGAACCCACCAAGGGCATTGACAGCTTCTTCAAGGAAAAACTGGCAAATATATTATGTAAACTAAAGAAGCAGGGCATTACCATCGTCATGGTGTCCCACGATGTGGAGTTCTGCGCCAAATATGCCGACGCGGTGTCTATGTTCTTCGACGGTCAGGTGCTGACAACAGATACGCCCCGCCGCTTCTTCGGCAACAACAGTTTTTATACCACCGCAGCAAACCGCATGAGCCGTCATGTGTTCTCTATGGCGGTCACAGCGGAGGATGTGGTGAACCTCTATCGGGAGAATCGCCATGGATAAATTCTACCTTTCCACCATCGATGAAAATGCCCATCTTCTTGCAAGGAAGCACGGTTTTGGCATTGAAATTGCGGAGTTTTGCACACCCTGGTTTCTGGACACAGATTTTGCTGAGATCGATCCCAATATTCGGGAAAAGCTGGCTTGCTCGGATCGGTTTGTGCTTCATGCTCCATTCAGTGAACTGTTCCCCTGCGCCATTGACCCCAAGGTAAGAGCCATTGCGGCAGAGCGGTACCGGCAGGTGATCCGTGTGGCTGAAGGGTATGGTATCCGCAAGATCGTCGTTCACGGCGGCTACAATCCCAGAATTTACTTCCCCATTTGGTACACAGAGCAGTCCGTGCTGTTCTGGAAGGAATTTGTGCAGGAAATTCCGGAAAACATGGTGTTTTGCCTAGAAAATGTCTTCGAGGAAGAGCCTGCCATGCTGACGCAGATCATCCGGCAGGTGAATGATCCCCGGATTCGGATGTGCCTGGATGTGGGACATGTGAATGCCTATTCCAAGGTACCCGTGATGAAATGGCTGGAAAGCTGTGCCGACATCGTGGCACACTTCCACATTCACAACAACGATACCAGCCGGGATGCCCATGGGCAGCTGATGGATGGGACAATTCCCATGAAGGAGCTGCTTGCGGCAATCGAAGAAAAATGCCCCAATGCAACCCTGACATTGGAACTTATGAATGCAGAACCTTCCGTCCGCTGGCTTTTGGAGGAACAGCTATGAAAAACAGCCATGCCTTTTTCCAGAATCGGGAATGTGAATACTTTCCCTGCCACAAAACCAAAAACGATAATTTCAACTGTCTGTTTTGCTTTTGCCCCTTGTATGCCCTTGGGGATCAATGCGGCGGCAAATATACATATACCGAAAAGGGAATCAAGGACTGCTCCGGGTGTCTGATTCCTCACAGCGCAGGCGGTTACGACTATATCCTTTCCAAGTTCCCTCAAATTGCGGAACTTACCCGAAAGAAGGAGGAATGATTATGGAACTGAACGCTTATCTTGATTCCATCCAACCTCTGGACGCAGCTGCTATGGAAAAAGCCCGGGAGCGGCAGGCCCAACTGGCAAAACCTCCCGGAAGCTTGGGACGGCTGGAAGATCTATCCGTCCAGTTGGCAGGCATCACAGGAACGGTACATAACAAAATCGAAAAGAAGCATCTGCTGGTATTCGCTGCTGACAATGGCGTTGTGGCAGAGGGGGTGTCCTCTGCTCCCCAGTCCGTGACCTTGATGCAGACCATCAATCTGACCCGTGCCAAAACCGGTGCTTCTACACTCTGCAAGCACTTCGGTTGCGGGATCACCGTATGCGATGTGGGCGTCAATGCGGACATCAAGGAACCCAAGGTGCTGAACCGGAAGATTGCCTACGGCACCCAGAACATCGTAAACGGGCCTGCCATGAGCCGGGAACAGGCGATGCAGGCCATCATGACCGGCATCGAATTGGCCCGGAATACCGATGCGGATGTGATCGGCATTGGTGAAATGGGTATCGGAAACACCACTACATCCTCCGCCGTGCTATCCGTTCTGCTGGATGCAGATGTGGATGCGGTAACAGGCCGGGGCGGCGGCATCACGGATGCCAGTTTCCTGAAAAAGAAGCAGGTCATCAAGGATGCCATTGCCATCAACAACCCCGATAAGAACGATGTAATCGATGTGCTTGCCAAGGTGGGCGGTTTTGATATTGCTGCCATGTGCGGAGCCTTCCTCGGCTGCGCGGCAACCCGCCGCCCGGTGGTGATCGACGGATTTATCTCCGCAGTAGCCGCCCTGTGTGCCTATAAGCTCTGTCCAAATAGCGTGCAGTATTTCGTTCCCAGTCATGCTTCCTATGAGATCGGCTATCGGCTTGCCATGGATGCAATGCATTTACAGCCCCTGTTCCTGCTGGGAATGCGGCTGGGCGAGGGCAGCGGCTGCCCTCTGGCTTTTGAAGTCTTAAATGCAGCCTGTGCCATCATCAATGATATGGCCACCTTTGACCAGGCTTGTATCGATGACGGATACTTAGACGAGATTCGTGAGGGTGACAAGTTCACCGTGGAGGGCAGAACATGACATACTTCATCTCTGGCGGTGCCAAGAACGGCAAATCTACCCTTGCCCAAGACCTGACCGTTGCCCTTGCAAAAGGCGGGAGGCACTACTATGTGGCAACCATGATCTCCACCGGCAGCGAAGACGATGACCGCATCCGGCGGCACATTGCTGACAGGGAGGGCATGGGGTTTGAAACCGTGGAGTGCTTCCGAAATATCATGGAGTGCTTAAAAACCGCCGATAAGAATGGTGTTTTTCTGGTGGACAGCGTGACGGCACTGATCCAAAATTCCCTGTTCCCAATCGAGAAGAATTATGAAATGGATCTG
>JAFSCK010000103.1 GCA_017436785.1 Oscillospiraceae bacterium
CAATCCCATCGGCGCACATATCTCCGGTCAGATCGGTGAGGATCCCAGAGGCATCCCCAACAACCTGATGCCCTACATCACCCAGGTCGCCATCGGCCGCCGGGAGTTCCTCAGCGTCTACGGCAACGACTACGACACCCACGACGGCACCGGCGTCCGTGACTACATCCATGTGGTGGACCTTGCCAAGGGCCACGTTGCCGCTGTCAAGTATGCCACCGGCAATCTGGGCTGTGAGGTCTTCAATCTGGGCACCGGCACCGGCTACTCCGTGCTGGACATGGTGAAGGCCTTCAACGATGCCAACGGTCTGGACCTGCCCTACAAGATCGTGGACCGCCGCCCCGGCGATCTGGCTGTCTGCTACGCTGACCCCGCCAAGTCCGCTGAAAAGCTGGGCTGGAAGGCCGAAAAGAATCTGGTAGACATGTGCCGCGACTCTTGGCGCTGGCAGTCCCAGAACCCCATGGGCTTCGGTGAATAATTCCATAATTGATAAACGCACCTGCCATAACGGCAGGTGCGTTTTCTTATTTGGGGGATTCCTTTGACGGAGGAACAAATTCCAGCAAGTCACCGATCTCACATTCCAGAACGGTACAGATTCTGGCCAAAACATCGGTATCCAGTCTGGTGATATCGTTGTTGCAGTAATGGTTGATTTGAGAGCGCTGCATTTCAGCGCGATGACTTAGTTTATTTTTGCTGATGCCTGCTTTTCGGATCAGCTCGTCCAATTTGATTCGGATGGTTCCGTATTGTTCCATATAGACACCTCGACGCGAAAATTGTCGAATACTTTTAATTGACATCTATAGTGTATATAAGTTACATTTGGAATATAAGTTCTAAGAAATCTTGTCAGACTTCTTACACAAGTATAAACAGGAGGATATATTATGGACATGAGGCAAGCAAAAAAGGCAATTCAGGAAACGGCAAGGCGGTACGGCGTTTCGGAGAAGAGCGTGGTGCAGAGAATTGAGGCGTGTATATTGGATGCAGTTGAACGGGCTAAGGAGAAGGGGGATACTGCAACGCTGCGGGAATGGAAAGCAATGTCGTCTTCGGGCGGGATACCTACTGCGTATGAAGCGGTGGCATATATGGGCGATAAGGTTTCAAAGATGGGACAGCCGTAAGGAAAAATACTCCATAGTTGAAACTGCGTCGGTGGGGTCATGACATAAGCCCTACAGTTAAAAAGACACCTGCCTCACGGCAGGTGCCTTTTATCATCGTTACGTTACCCGATATTCTTATAATACGTAGAGAAAGCTTCCGTTTCTTTACTGATAAGCTCATCGGTTTTCTTATCGTATTTATTCTTCCAGCTGCGGGCGTACCATGCCACATCATCTTCGCCCTGTCCGGCGGTCATTTTGATGTAGTAGTCCTTTTCGTCGGTACCCAAGATCTTCATTTTCACATAGCCGTCAGAAACTTCCGCCTGCAATTTAATGGGAAAGTTCCAGTTGTTTTTGAATTTGAAATCCGTGGTGAGCCAGTTGACGGAGGCATCCAGTCCCAGCGGGACATAGCCCACCTTGGCACCGTGGCAGGCCCGGAAGACCACCTCAAGGTCAGCCAGCAGAACGCAGTTATACAAGGTAGTAGAGCCTTGGCACACACCACCACCTACCTGATCCACCAGCCGGGTGCCGGAGTAGGCCGGGGCGGGCATGTAGCCCCGTTCCGCAGTGCGTTCACCCACCACGCCGTTGAAGGAAAATTCCTCGCCGGGTTGGACCACATGGCCGTCCAGCGCGGCGCACAGCAGGGTCAGGTTGGTGTTGCGGTTCTGGTTGTCGGTATGCTTGGTCTGGTATTCGCCCAGCACATCCTGATAGTAGGTATCCTCGCCTATGACGGCGGGAGCCACAGCTTTCATGGGCAGCGTGATGGTTTCCCCATATTCTGCACCTTCCAGCTGGGCAGCCAGCGCATCACGGTCAAAGGTCATACCGTAGGAGCCGTGGAGAAATGCAAAGGTCTCCCGGTCCAGCGAATCGTTCACGGCTTCCACAGAAAGCTCCGCAAAGAGGGCATCGGCATCCAGCTTTTCCGGCAGGGCCTCGGGCTGGACCTCGGGACGAACGGTGAAGGCATTTTCCCGGATCAGGGAAATGGCATCGTTATAGGCGGCGAGGATGTTGCCATAGGCTTCGTGGACATCCAGATGGAGCTCCGGGATGCCCACAGTGACCACAAGGGTCTGCATGGGGGCGGTTTCGTCAAACACATCGGTGCCAAGGGCGGGAGCCTCTCCCTCCAAGCGGTAAGTGGGCTGGGTCAGGGTGGTGTCATAGCTTTGCGCGTAGGCGGAAAGCTGCTTCCGGATCGATTCTTCGTTGACGGTCAGATAGGGCAGCAGAGACAGAGTCCGGTCTGCAGCATCGGAAGACAGATGGAGAGCATCCCGCACAGCTTTGGTTTCGTTTACGGATACTTCCTCCGGGGGCAGCACCAGCGCACCCTCCGGCAGCTCCACGGTCAGGGGCTGGGCGTAGAGGGTATCTGCCAAGGCTGCGGACAAATTTTTCCGGGCATCCATGGCAGACAGCCCGGAAAGGTCCACGCCGCCGATGGATATACCTTCCCCAATGGGGCAGAAAAAGGCGCGGTAGGCCAGAAAAATAAGAATAATCAGAAGCATGCAGCCAAGAACCAGCCCAATCTTCCGGGCGGCTGCTTTTTTCGTGTTGCCCATATACATTCCTCCGGGGACAATTTTTGTCATTATAGCATGGATTTGGAGAAATGCAAATAGGGGAGGAAAATCTATTTGTCTGGCACAGGCGTGTCCCAAGCCTTCCCCCGGGGGAAGGTGGCCGAGCGTAAGCGAGGTCGGATGAGGGATGGCGTGCAATTCCAAGTCTGGAATAGGTCTGAAACATTATACAAATCGTAACATATCCGCCCGCATCCCTCATCAGTCAAAAATCAAAGATTTTTGCCAGCTTCCCCCCGGGGGAAGCCTTGGGCGTTCCTGCGCTGGAGGGGATTACTTGCCAAAGGTCAGAATGAAGCGGTATTCGCCGTCCTGATAGGGGATACGGTAGAGGGCCCATTCCTCTTTGCCGTCGTAGCGGGTCTTAATGTCTAGAGAGAAAGCACCGGTTTTGATGGGTTCCAGCGTATAGGTGGCAGTCTCCATGGAATTACCGTGATGGTATTCTTCGACCAAGGTAAGATCCTCAGTGGGCAGGCCACCCACGGCAATTTTCAGCGTGGCTTTTCCAATCACGGAAGCGCGGCTGCCGGGAGTGGGATCCTCCCGCCCGGGGGCATACCACGGAACGACCATCTGCATGGTGCTGCCATAAGTGGGAACCGTAATGACACAGGTATCCCGGCCATAATCCGTCAGGAGGCCCTTCCACAGCAGCTGTTCCTCCTGATAGTAGGAAAGAATCACACTGTCATCCGTCTCTACCGTCAGCTTGTACATCGCTTTCGGGTTCTCTTCCGGGATCAGCTGCCAAATGCCCTTCTGGGTTTGTCCCTCTACAGGCTCAACGTAGACAAACCGTCCGATATTGGTGCTTTCTCCGTTTCTGCCTTCTACACGGGCGATCAAACCGGAGAGGTCGATTTTGGTATACTCCGGAACGGTTTCTCCCTGGGGATAGAGGACTTCTTCGATTTGGTAGATTTCGTAGAAGGGATTTGCGGTGTTTAGATTGCCGGTATTCTGCAGGTGGGTGCCGATATTCAGAAACGGTGTGCCGATATACAGCGCAATGATGAGCCACAGACGGGTGCTTTTCCAATCAATGGTCCAGACACCGGCACCCCAGATCAACAGAAGGGCTACCAAATGAAGACAGGCCCTAAAAAGATCGTTGGTAAGAATGCCTGACAACAGCAGAACGTTACAGAGGATATGCAGGGAAAGGCCGAGGATGCCACGGCTGATCTCTACCCAGTCGTGATGGAAAACCCGAAGATGCATGGCAATGGAGAGATAGCATAGGAGCAGACCGGGGAGGAACAGCACGATCGCCGCAGTGGAAAAGTCCTGTCCAGCCAGCAATTGCCCCACAAGCTGCAAAATGATGCTGATCTCCAGCATCCTCTGCCAGAAGGCTCTGCGTTTCTTTGCCAAATCCTCAAAGGCGTTCAGCACGGCATCGTCACTGCGCAGCATTTCATCCATGGAGCGTCCATAGAGATTGCTGAGCTTTACGGCGCTGCCGAGATCGGGGTAGCTGCGGTCATTTTCCCAGCTGGAAATGGTCTGGCGGCTGACACCCAGCTGCTTTGCCAGCTCCTCCTGCTTCAGCCCCGCGTTCAGGCGGGCTTCCTTTAATTTCTGTCCCAGTTTCATAGTGATCGCTCCTTTTTTACATTGTCATTGCGAACCAGTCCGCAGACTGGTGTGGTGACCGAAGGGAATGCCTGTGGTGCAATCCCCTGCTATTTTTTGGAGAGAATCGTTTTGAATTCTGCGCGGACCTTTGAAGGGGATTCCCACGCCAGTGTTCGCACTGGCTCGGAATGACAAGTTTTTTCTTGCCACCATTATAAAAAGGGAGAAGTCGGAGTGTCAAGGCTCCGGCCTCTCCCTGTGGTAGAATCGGTGTCAAAATGGGTTTACATGGCTTATTTTCGGCGCATCAGGGCAAAATGGTTTTCGCCGTCCGTGCTGCGCTCTACGGCGCAGCCCATCAGCACCTCGGCGGCCCCTTTGTGCAAGATCATGGCGGAGAGCATGAACAGGGGAAAGGAAATGTCCTCCCGGTAGTTTCCCTCTTTCAGATGGAAGGACAGGCAGTATTCCCGGTCAGATTCCAGTGGGGGAATGGCATCCAGAAAGTCCCGGACATGGTCCCAGCCGCTGGTCTGCCAAAGGGTATCGAAATCCTCCGGGCGGAATTTGTCTTCTGCGGAAAGGGCTTCCGTGCCCAGCAGGATGGTATCGTCAAGGTTGGCCTCGGTGAAATTCTGAATGGCTTCCGCTACCTGTGCGGCACCTTGGATACGCCGATCGTTGACCATCAGAGTCACGTTTTCCTCCGTCATTTCCGGGTCCGTCAGCCAACGGTTCAGATAGGTCCTGACATGCTCCACTACCCGAAAACGGTCCTCCGGTTCCATGCCAAATTCCCGCAGGCCCTCAAAGTCGCTGAGCTGGCCCAGCAAAAAGTCGGACAGTCCTGAAATCAATGCTTCCATATTGCTTTTTTCCCGGAGATAGGTTTGCTGGATCTCTTTGATTTTTGCTAATTTTTGCTCTTGGGCAGCGATCTTGCGGTCAAAGGCGGCGTAAACTTCCTCGTCTGTTTGGGTAAGAAGCTGCTTGATCTCTTCAATGGTAAAATCGGCGGCTTGCAGGTTCTTGATCTTCACAAAATCAATGGCCTGATTTTGTGCATAGTAACGATAACCTGACCATGGGTCCACCTTAATGGGCTTCAGCAGGCCGATCCGGTCATAGTAGCGCAGGGTCTGGGCAGAGCAATTGCAAAGCTGGGCAAATTCCTTGATTGTCATCTATCTCCGACCTCCTTTCGAGGCTATGGTATCATTGCAGTTTGGTGTAAGGTCAAGTGTTTTTTTGAAAGAATGCGAAAAAAGAATCGTAGGGGAGGGTCTTGACCCTCCCGCCCAAATTGCGGTGCAATTTGGAATTTCCTGAAGGGAAATCATATCATGGTACGATTATCGCCTGTGGCGATGTCATTTTACTATGCAAAATGACCGGGAGGGTCAAGACCCTCCCCTACGAAACGGAAGGATAAAGGAAAAACCGGCTCGGAGGGGAGTCGGTCTTTCCGGGTTACTTCTTCTTGTTCTTACGGAAGAACAGCACCACTGCTGCGGCGATGGCGGCAGCCAAAATCGTGCTCAGGAGGGAGGCGTAGCCGTTTTCGCTGCCCTCGGCGGCAGGGGCTTCTGCTTCCTCGGCGGGAGCGGTTTCCACAGGTGCAGCGGCGGCATCCTTCACCAGCACCATGGCGCTGCTATGCTCCACGGTGACGGTCCCCTCGGCGGTGGACAGGGCTTCGGTGCCGGCATCGTCGGCATTGATATAAACGGTCCATGCGCCCTCGGGCAGGGTCACGGAAATGTCATCGGAACGGGGATTGAAGATTACGACAAATTCGTTTTCCTCACCGTTGGCACCGGAGGCGATGTGGAAGCCGGTGACATTGAAATCAAGGCCCGTCAGCTTGGTGATATGTTCGGAAACCTCGGCAGCTTCGGTCATTCGCAGGGCGGGGTGGGCCTTGCGGAAGGCGATGAGGCCCTGATAGTAGCGGTAAACATCCTGATAGGCTTCGTCGTTGAGATCGTCCCATTTCAGGCTGTTGACGCTGTCGGGACTGCAATAGCTGTTGTGGTCAAATTCTCCGTTGCCCAGAGGCTTGGAGCGGAGCATTTCTTCACCGGCTTGGAAGAAGGGAACGCCCTGAGATGTCATGTAGATGGCGGCGGCTAGATTGTTGTAGCGGATCAGATCTTCGGTGCTTGCCTCGGGATTGGACAGGGTCAGACGGTCGAAGAGGGACATGTTGTCGTGGCAGGAGGCATAGTTGACGGTCTGGGTGGGGCTCTTGCACCAAGTGGCGGCGCCCATGAAGCAGTCGGAAATGGTGCCGGTATGGCCGCCCATGCCGGAGGCGTAGCCCCGCTCGGTGTTATTGAAGACGCTGCCTCTCAGGCTGTCCCGGAGGGTGTCGGAGAAGAAGGCAAAGCCGGGAACTTCCGTAGAATTGGCCTGCGTGGTCATGGTGTAGCCTTCCTTGGTAACGGAGGTGGACATGGTCCAGCCTTCGCCGTAGAAGATCACATTGGGATGGGTCTTATGGACCTCTTCCATGACGGCGTTGATGGTCTCGGTGTCGATGAGGCCCACAAGGTCAAAGCGGAAGCCGTCGATATGATATTCGTCGGCCCAGTATTTGACGGAGTCTACGATATACTTCTTCACCATGCTCCGCTCGGAGGCAGTGTCGTTGCCGCAGCCGGAACCGGCGGAATACACACCGCTGTCGCTGACGCGGCTGAAATACTGGGGCACGATCTGGTTGAAGCAGAAGGTTTCCGCGTTGTAAACATGGTTGTAGACTACATCCATGATGACGCTGATGCCATTGTCATGGAGTCCCTTCACCATCTGCTTCATTTCCTTAACGCGGACAGCGCCGTTATAGGGATCGGTGGAGTAGGAGCCTTCGGGAACATTGTAGTTCTGAGGGTCATAGCCCCAGTTGAACTGGTTATTTTCCAGCTTGCTTTCGTCCACGGAGGCATAGTCATAGCTGGGCAGCAGGTGGATGTGGGTGATGCCTAAGGTTTTGATGTGATCCAGACCGGTGGGAATGTTGTTTGCGTTGGTGGTGCCGGTCTCGATGAGGCCAAGGAACTTGCCCTTATTCTGGATGCCGGAGCTTTCGTCCACACTGAGGTCACGGACATGGAGCTCGTAGATGATGGCATCGGTGATGCTGCTGCCTGCGTGGGGATCGACGTCATTTTCCCAGCCCTCGGGGTCGGTGGCATCCAGATCGATGACCATGGCACGCTGACCGTTGACACCGGTGGTCCGGGCGTAGGGGTCTACAGTCTCCCGTACCTTGCCGTCCACGTCTACTTCATAAGTATAGTAGATGCCGTTTAGGTCTCCTTCCTTTTCGGCGACCCAAGTGCCGTTGACATCGGGGGCCATTTCGAGCTGCTCCAGCAGATCGTTTTCCCCGGCGGTGCCGCCTTCATAGAGGTTGATCGTTACAGAATCAGCGGTAGGCGCCCACAGACGGAAAGCGGTCTTATCCGCAGCCCAGACAGCACCCAGATCATCGCCTTCGTAGGTAAATTCTGCTTCAAAGGCGGCGGTGGAGTAAACGTTGGGCATCTTTACTTCGTAGTTGCCATCCCCGCAGGTCAGGGTATAGCTGCCGTAGAGGTCCAGAGAGGTTTCTGGCAGCAGGACATATTTTCCGTTGCCGCTGTCCTCCACCTGAATGGCAACCTTGCCCTCAGGACCGGTCAGGGCAAAGGCAGAGGCGGGATCGCTGACGGGGGCGGTCATGGACACCTGAATGCCAACGCCCTCCTTATAGACGGCATCCTTGACCTTGATGCCGGAAATAACGTTTTCTTCCTTCAATTCATAGCCCTCCACACCGGCTTCCACATATACATGGACGGTGCCGGACAGATAAGGTGCAACGTCGATGAACTGGTCCTTATCCACATCCTTGGCAGCCCAGTTGGGCAGCTTCACGATAAAGCCGACATTGGTGGCACCGGAGGCCACAGGATAGGTGGCGACCATTTCGCCGCCCACGTTTTCCAGCGGGATGTCAGCACCGTCCACACCCTCGATCCAGAACCAGACGCTCCAATCAGCGTAGTTTCCATCGGGACGGTTGTAGTGCAGCTTGATGACCACGCCATCCTCCGCTGCGAAGGCGGGGACAGCGATGCAGCCCAGCAGCAAAAGGGCAGCCAGTGCAAAGGCCACAGCACGGGACAAAACTGATTTTTTCATACGTTCTCCTTTCCATTGCCAACGGCAGAGCCTTCTGCCGGATTCTGTATCATTATATCGAAAAGTTTCGTGAATGTAAAGGAGGATTTGTGCAAATAAACAGAAAAACGGGGATTCTATGAAATGCTGGAAGGATTTGCGCAACAATGCGAAACGAAGGAATCTGAGACCTGCCGGGGAACTTCTTTCGGTGGTTTTACGGCAAAGATTTTGTGTTTCCCGTTGCGGATTTTGCCATTTTGTGATAGGATAGGGAAAAACAAAGAAAAAGGATGTGGACCCATGATTCAGCTTGCAGACCGTATGGAGCACGTTCATTCCGATATTCGCGGACCTCTGTATCAGGAGGCCCTTGCCATGCAGCAGCAGGGCGTGGACGTACTGAAATTGAACACCGGCAATCCTGCAGCCTTTGGCTTCCCTCAGCCCGAGAGTATCCGCCGGGCCATTGAGGGCCATGAGCACCGGGCGGTGGCTTACTGCGATTTTCAGGGTATGCCGGAGGCCCGGGATGCCATTTTGCGCTATGAGGCGGGCAAGGGCATCGAGGGCCTGCGGATGGAGGATATCTACATCGGCAACGGTGTCAGCGAAGTGGTGAACTTTGCCCTGATGCCCTTGCTGAATCCCAGTGATGAGGTGCTGATCCCCACGCCGAACTATTCCCTGTGGAGTAATACGATCCTGCTGGCAGGAGCCAAGCCGGTCTATTACCGCTGTGACGAGGCCTCCGAGTGGAATCCTGACATTGCCGATTTGAAGGCAAAGGTTACGTCCAAAACCCGTGCCATGGTCATCATCAACCCCAACAACCCCACCGGCGGCCTGTACAGCACCGATATTCTGATGCAGATGCTGCAGATCGCCCGGGAGCATGACCTGATCGTTTACTCCGACGAGATCTACGACCGTCTGGTGATGGACGGCCTGACCCATGTATCCACCGCCTCTCTGGCACCGGACCTGACGGTGGTGACCATGAACGGCCTGAGCAAGTCCCACAGCCTCTGCGGCTACCGCTGCGGATGGATGGCTATCAGCGGCCCGGTGGACCAGCGAGAGGCCTACCGCAAGGGCATCAACCAGCTGACCTCCCTGCGGCTGTGCGCCAATGCACTGGCCCAGCTGGTGATCCCTGCAGCCTTGGAAGATAACGAAACACCCGCCGCCATGATCCGTCCCGGCGGACGGCTCTATGAGCAGCGTGCAGCCACGCTGGAGGTGCTGGACACCATTGACGGCATTTCCTATGTGAAGAACAAGGCTGCCTTCTACCTGTTCCCCAAGCTGGATGTGAAGAAGTTCAACATTACAGATGACAAAAAGTTTGCACAGGACCTGCTGCGGGGCGCCAGATTGCTGATGGTCCCCGGCAGCGGCTTTGACTGGCCCGAGCCGGACCACTTCCGCATCGTCATGCTGCCGAAGCCCGAAGAGCTCCGCGCCGCCATGATCCGCATGGGCGAATTTTTGGATGGGTATAAGCAGAAGTAAGGATAAATTGAAATGTGCCGCAGCGAAAGCTGCGGCACTGTTTTCTCTTTAGTGAGAAAGAATCTGGATCTTTGCACAGTCTTTGTCTGCGGAGATTCTGACAGTCCCTCCAATCGGAAAGGTGATCATGGGAAAAACGTGGCCAAAATCTACACCAAACATCACAGGGATGTTAGAGGGTACTTTGTCATTGATAAGTTCTTTAATAGATTCAACGCTCATTCCACAGCTATCATCAAACCGCCCGAAGACAATTCCTTTGATTTGATCGGCACCTTCTGTCTGCAAAAGAGATTCCAGATTGCGGTCGAATTCATATCGAAAATAAGGCCCCATGATGTTGTCATCTTCAAGGAACAGCACCTTATTTCGTATATCGGGCATGTAGGGAGTGCCCTGCAGCAGATTTAGCGTACATAGATTGCCTCCGATGACTGTTCCTTCACAAAATCCCTCTTGGATAGTATGATAGGTTTCTGCTTCCTTAGAGGGTCTAACGGAGAAAGGCTCATCGGTCATAACGCAGTTGAAGAAAGCGTTTTTGGTATACTCCAATGCACAGTCAAATCCGAATGTGCTAAAATGCGGGCCATGATAAGTGACAAGCCCTGTTTTTGCATAGATGGCGTTGGTGAGAGCGGAAATATCGGAGAATCCGCAAAGGAGCTTTGGGTGGTGGCCAATTAAGTCATAGTCAAGACGGCGTAAAAGCTGATTCGCGTTGAAGCCTCCCAAACAGGTAATAATCATCTTTACATTTGGATCGCAGAATGCTGCATGAAAGTCTTCCACCCTTGAGGCAATGCTGGAGGAATGTAATTTATCGGTTTCCCGGCTGTTTTTGGAGAAAGTAAGAGTAAAGCCCTCTTGTATCCAGAAGTCGATAGCATGATGATGCACATCCTGCCTCACTTCTGTTAAATTTCTGGATGGCGCAATAACGCGTATTTCATCGCCAAGTTTCAGTTTGCTCGCAATCATGCAATTACCTCCTTGTAGGAATAAAAAATAAAACGGTGCGGCTCCATGCCTGCACCGTAACATACAATCCCCCAAATAGTCATGGGGTAAATGGGCTTTTCATACCTGAGTTTTTCCTTTTATGGTATTGAGAGAAGCAATCAGCATTCTGCGGATGGCACCGCAGTTATTTTTCAATTCTTTATATTGGGGATCGGGAATATATCCCGTTTCATAAAGAAGCTCAAGCCAGTATTCGGTTTCATAGCACTCTTTTTGGGCGATTTCCATTTTTGAGATAAAGTCTTTGGTACCCTGCGCATATTGTGCCTCATGGAGATTGGCACCGATGGAGGTACCAGACCGGAGGAGCTGATTTGTTAGGACAGATTCTCGGTGAGTTGCTTTGATTTCACGGCAGAGAATAACGATTTCTTTTGCAAAGGCTTTTGATTTGTCGCGTAGAGGACTGGTGGACATGGCGAATCACCTCATTATCAATATAGCAAACGATTTGGGAGATGTAAAGATTTTTAGTGATATTCCGACTTTTGCGGAGTGATAGTATGCCTGCGGCATAGTAATATTTTCCGTTAACACGGAAAGTGATATTATATTCGCCAATAAACTGGGCGAAGCCCAATATCACTTGCGTAGCAAATAGCACTGGCACAGCCGATAGAACTCGCCGAAGGCGAATATAACTGAAAAAGTCCAAATGCAAAGCATTCGGACTTTTTCTGGTGGGGGAGGACGGATTCGAACCATCGAAGCGAAACGCAGCAGATTTACAGTCTGTCCCCTTTGGCCACTCGGGAACTCCCCCATATTTACTTAGGCTCGATTGGAGCCGGTAGACGGACTCGAACCCCCGACCTACTGATTACAAATCAGTTGCTCTACCAACTGAGCTATACCGGCGTCTCGAACCGAACGAGAGTATTATAGCACGGTATTTCAAAATGTCAAGCATTATTTTATCTTTTTTTGAAAAAAGATAAAATAATGTCACGGCGGATTTTCCGCCGTGACATAGCTTACGAATCAGGCTTCTTCCCAGAGAATATCCTTGGAAAGATTCTTTACTTCTGTGCCGTCCTGTGCGATGTGGAAGCCATCGGCTTTTAAGGTGGTGACGGTCAGAATCTCGGTGTCTTCCAGCAGCTTGGTCAGCTCCCCATTGGGGATGGTGACGGTGCCGAACAGGGTGGTCAGGGTCAGGTCTGCCTTGGTGTCCTTCAGGGCTGCGCAGGGGATCAGGACATCCAGCGTTTCATTGTGCCAGAAGTTGAACTGGGGCTCCAGCACGATGGCGGCACAGCCGTCCTTCTTGGCCATGGCGGCCACTTCTGTCAGCAGGGTTTCGGAAACTTCCGCAGTGGCTACACGCTTGGCAGTGGTGGAGGGAATCTCGGCGGAAACCGTCTTACCGTCAGACAATACCGTGCAGCCTTCTACGGTGACGGGGCGGACGGCAGTGACAGTGTAGGTCTGGGTGGTGGACTTATCCTCGGCAGTGACCACGATCTCGAAGGTGGTAAAGCTCTCAGCGTTGACGGTCAGATCCTCCGGCAGCTGTACCGTTGCCTTGGCATCGTAGGTCTGGTACCGGATAGCGGTTTCCGTTACATTTGCCCAGGTGTTCAAAATGGCGGTGTAGTCCGTCTTCTTCATGTCGTAACGCTCGGAGAGATTCATATTCTGCAGCCACAGAACGGATAGATCGCAGTTATCGCTGAATTTGTAGCCGCAGGAGCAGATCTTTTCCTTCAGGGTTGCGGGGTCCTGATGGGGACGCTTTGCAGTGGTGTGGCCGCAGACGCAGACCTGCCAGTGGCTGCTGCGGTTGTACTGGTTCTTATGATTGTGGCTGTGGCGGACATAGTACATGGCGATCTTATCCCAGTTGTTGTGCCACTTGGTGGTGCCATCGTAGGCAGGGATGGTAATGTAGCTGCCGCCGTTGGAATACTTCTGGAACTCGTAGTACTGGTTGCCGGATCTTTCATAACCGCCGGAGCCCAGGGTCACATCTTCGCTGCCCACAGTGACATCAAAGGTGGTTGTGAAATCCTTGGCATAATAAACGGTAACGGTAACGGTGGCAGATCCGAAGCCGGGACCCTCGGCAGAGGCTGTCAGGGGGATCATGGACAGCGTAAGAACCAGCGCCAGCATCAGGCAAAACATCTTCTTCATAAAGCTACCTCCTTTTAGGAAAAACGGAATTTCCTTCCACTTATATTATAAGGTATGGAGGAGGCGATGTCAATGAAGGAAACGGTCGAAGGGTTTAAGACTTTCTTAAATTCTCCAGCCGGGTATCATTGCCGAAAAGGACATAGTCTACTTCGCTGAGAACGATGGGGGTATCGGCTGTCAGGACGGTACCTACGCCATTGGTGTGGAGGGCAATCTTACTGCCGTCTTGCATTACCACAAAAATATCCCGGGTTCCGTAGTGATGATCCTGCTGCCATTCAAAGAATGCGCCGCTGACATCCGCCTCCTGCTCAAACTGGAGCTCAGCTCCCAGTGGGGTCAGTAGGAAGGAGGTCAGCTTTACCGGTTCTAAAGCACTGGAGATGTCACAGGTAAGATGGTCCTCCCCCATCCACCGGGAGACCTGCGCTTCTACCGTTACAGGGTCAGTGACCAGCTCCAGACGTTCTGCCTGACTGGCATCCATATCAAAGTGAACGGTGAACGTCCATTCGCCTTCTGCAAGGATCTCGGATCTGTGAAGACCAGCAAGCTCCTCACCTCCGATCAGATAGTCCTGTCCGGAATATTTGGCATCCAAGGATTCCCGGATCTCCTTGTCCACCGATTCCAATGTGAAATCGTCAAAGCAGACGGTAAATGCTACATTGCTGCCAAAGGGGGATTTCAGCAGCCGCTCCCGGTTGGGATACAGCTTTTCGCAGCGCAGCTCAATGAGGTAATCGCGGGTGTTGGCAAGTCCGTCGTTATCCGCTTCCCAGCTGCCCTGCTCCTGCCAAATAAAGTTCTGCTCCGGATCTGCAGGGCCGGTGGAGGCCACAACGAGGGCTCGATGGGCGTTGCGTCCCCAACTGTGATTGCCAATGGCAATATAGGGATCGTCCTTAGAAAGCCGGGTGGTTCCTTCCAGATCGATGTGCTCCGGGGCGGTGATGCCAAAGAGCAGATAGCCGGTCTCACCGTCGGATATGGCAGACTTCAGCGCCACAGTCCAGCCGTCGTGGGTTTGCGCTTGTAAAATGACCTGCTCGTTTTCCTTGATATACTGGACCTGATCTTGCGTCAAGGGGGCATCACTTCGGGCAGCGAAGAAATCGGCAAACCAGCCGCTGACATAGGCCACAGTACAGCCCACCAGCATCAGCATCAGGGAAACAATGGCGGCGATCAGATAGATGCGCTTCACGGGCAGTCCTTTGGACTGTGTGGTGCCCCGACGGAAATGCGCCGCATTGACCACATACACATCTTTCACACTGCCAAGACAGTGAATCAGTTCCATAGATTTCATAGGAGGCCCTCCTCGTAAAGTGTTTTTCTCAGCTTTCCCCGTGTCCGGTGGAGCATGGATGTGACTTTGCTCTGGGAAAAACCGGAGAATCGGGCTATGGATTCAATGGAATCCAAATACCAATACCGGCAAAGAAAGATATTCCGCTCTGTTTCCGGCAATGCAGAAAGGAATCGATTGAGGGCCCGTGTCAGTTCTTTTCGCGCAAAGGCTGTTTCTGTGTTTTCAGAAGAAGTGCAGGCTTCCAGCTCCTCCAACGCGACAGGAAGCTCACCGCCGCCGCGTTTCTTTGCATTGCATTTTCTCCACCGGTCAAGGGAAATATGGCGGGTGAGTTTTCCAAGAAAGGCATGAAAAAGCTTAGGGCGTTTGGGCGGAATGGCGTTCCATGCTGCCAGATAGGTGTCGCTGACGCACTCCTGTGAATCCTCGTGACTGGCAAGGATGTTGTAGGCAATGGCATAGCAATAGCTGCCGTATTTTATGTCAGTTTCCGCAATTGCCTGCTCTGACCGCTGGAAAAAAAGGTCTAGGATCATCGAATCTTCCAAACAACCACCTCCTTAATTTGTGTTGTTGGACAGGGGCCTTCACTTATATAGACGGAAACGGGGAGATTATCTTGCACGAAAAGAAGAATAATTTCAAAAAACCGCCCCCGCAGCAATTGCTGCGGGGGCGGCAGGCAGTTGTTCTTCTTAGAACTCTACGTCCATCTTGGCGATGACAGCGGCGCAGCGGGGGCACAGGCCCTCGGCGTTGGCGTTTACGGAGTGCATCCAGCAGCGGGGGCACTTCTCGCCCTTGGCCTCGGACACGCCGATGGTCAGGGAGGGGAAGTTAACGCCGGTGCCGACCTCGGCACCTTCCTCGGCAGCAGTCCAGTCAACAGCGGACACGATGCAGATTTCGGCCAGATTCACATTCTCGCAGGCAGCTTTGATGGTCTCGTCCTCGGTGGACAGGGTCACATGGGCCTCCAGAGCCTTGCCGATCCGCTTGTCGGCACGGGCCTTCTCCAGAATGCCGTTGACATCCTGACGCAGCTTCATGATGGTAGCCCACTTATCCATGGCAGCCTGATCCAGGCAATAGCCTTCAAAGTTTTCGGGCATCTGGTTCAGCAGGACGTTCCGGGCATCGTCGCTGTCGCGGTGGGGCATGGACTGCCAGATCTCATCGCAGGTGAAGGCCAGAATGGGGGCGAACAGCTTGGCCATGGCATCGAGGATCAGGAACAGGGCAGTCTGGGCGGAACGGCGGCGCAGGCCATTGGCCTCCTCACAGTACAGGCGATCCTTCAGGATATCCAGATAGAAGGAAGACAGCTCCACGACACAGAAGTCGTTGATGGCATGGGTGACCACATGGAACTCGTAGCCGTTGTATGCCTTGCGGATCAGCTTGGTCAGCTCGTCCAACTTGGTCAGAACCCACTTGTCCAGCTCCTCCATCTGCTCTGCGGGGACCAGATCGTTGGCGTTGAACTCATTCAGGTTGCCCAAGCAGTAGCGGGCGGTGTTGCGGAACTTCAGGTAGTTCTGGGCGATCTGCTTGAAGATCTCCTTGGAGCAGCGGACATCTGCATGGTAGTCAGAGGAAGCAGCCCACAGGCGGACGATGTCAGCGCCGAAGTCCTTGATGAGGTCGGCGGGATCCACGCCGTTGCCCAGAGACTTGTGCATGGCGCGGCCCTGACCGTCCACGACCCAGCCGTGGGTCAGGACCTGCTTGAAGGGAGCGCCCTGATCCAGTGCGCCGACGGAGGTCAGCAGGGAGGACTGGAACCAGCCGCGGTACTGGTCGGCACCTTCCAGATAGACATCAGCGGGCCACAGCTCGGGAGTGTCCTTCATCAGGGAAGCAAAGTGGGTGGAGCCGGAGTCGAACCAGCAGTCGAGGGTATCGGTCTCCTTATCAAAGGTGGTGCCGCCGCAGTGGGGGCAGGTGAAGCCCTCGGGGATCAGGTCCATGGCTTCGCTCTCGAACCAGATGTTGGAGCCGTGCTCGTCGAAGAGCCCCGAAATCTTGGCGATGGAATCGGGGTTGGAAACAGGCTTGCCGCAATCCTTGCAGTAGAACACGGGGATGGGCAG
>JAFSCK010000104.1 GCA_017436785.1 Oscillospiraceae bacterium
AAAAGTAGTGCGTTTCTGGTCGTATTCTATATTTTCCGGCTCACAATGCTGAGAACCGTCCAGTTCAACCACAAGCATAGCTTTGTGGCAGTAAAAATCTACAATGTAGTTTTCAATGGGAAACTGGCGCTTAAATTGCACCGGGTAGGACTTTAAAAAGTCGTACCAGAGATGACGCTCCTCTTTCGTCATTTCCCTGCGCAGCTTTTGGCTGTTGCGCAGCATTTTCTGATCCATTTTCATAATCGGTAAGTGTCGCCATCCCTCATCCGTCAGCCCTTTGGGCTGCCACCTTCCCCCCGGGGGAAGGCTTTTATTTCTGATTCTTCAATTTCTCCGCCTGATCGGCGGTGGCGAGGGCGTTGATGATCTCATCGATATCGCCGTCCATGATGGAATCGATGCGGTACAATGTCAAACCGATGCGGTGGTCGGTGACCCGGCCTTGGGGGAAATTGTAGGTGCGGATGCGTTCGTTGCGCATGCCGGTGCCTACCTGCGAGCGGCGCAGGCCGCCGTGTTCCGATTCGATGCGCTCCTGCTCAATCTCGTAGAGCTTACTTGCCAGCATCCGCATGCACTTTTCCCGGTTTTGCAGCTGGCTTCGTTCCTCCTGACAGGCCACCACGATGCCGCTGGGCTTGTGGATCAGGCGGACGGCGGAGGAGGTCTTGTTGACGTGCTGGCCGCCGGCACCGGAGGCCCGGTAGACCTGCATTTCGATGTCTGCAGGGTTGATCTGCACATCCACCTCTTCCATTTCCGGAAGCACGGCCACCGTGGCGGTGGAGGTGTGGACCCGGCCGCCGGATTCGGTCTCCGGCACCCGCTGGACCCGGTGGACACCGGATTCGTATTTCATCCGGGAATAGGCCCCCCGGCCGTTGATGACGAAATCCGCCTCCTTCACGCCTCCCAGCTCTGTTTCGTTGTAGTTCATCAGCTCCACGGACCAGCCTTTTTTGGCTGCGTACATGGCGTACATCCGGAACAAACTGTGGGCAAACAGAGCGCTTTCTTCGCCGCCCACACCGCCGCGAATCTCCACGATGACGCTTTTTTCGTCGTTGGGATCCTTGGGCAGCAGCAGGATCTGCAGCTTTTCGTAAAGGGCCTCCTTTTCTTCTTTGGCGGCGGCGTAGGTCTCCTGACACAGCTCCTTCATTTCCGGATCTGCCATCAGCTCCTGGGCATCCAGCATGTCCTGCTCCGCCTGCCGGTAGGCCTGAAAGGCCTCCACGATGGGCTCTAAGTCATTTTTCTCCCGCAAAAGCTTGGCCGCCTTCTTGGGATCGGCATAAAAGTCCGCCTGCTCCGATTTGAAGCAAAGCTCTTCGTATTTGTTCACAACGGCTTGTAATTTGTTGAGCATAGGTCACTCCTAATGCAAATGGTATCCATGATCCGTGTCATTGCGAGGAGCGAAGCGACGTGGCAATCTCCTGTAAGTTTCCGGATGGGATCGTTAACGGTTCTGCGCGGACATTCGGAGGGGATTGCCACGCCAGTGTGCGCACTGGCTCGCAATGACATAGCGTAATTGTAATTTCAGCATCTAATTCGACAATTTTCCAGACATATGCCCTTCGCTTCCCGGGCAAATTAAGTACGCCGGAAGACATTCAGCACGCAGCTGGCGGTGTCGGTTAAGACTTCAGTTTTCCGTAAGCGCTCCGCGCCCTCCTTGCCGATGCGGAAAACGTGGGGAGTCATGGCAAACAGGTTCCGGACCTGCTGGCCCTCCACCGTAAATGCAAACCGGATGGGCACGGACCTGACAAGTTCAAAGCCCGGCAGCTCCGGGACGGTGTTTTTCTCCTTAAAATGGAGCCGGTCATAAATGATGCCCTTCAGCCCCAGCAGATGGTCCTCGGCTGCCAGAACCTGAAAATAGCAGCCGCCCGGTTTCAGGACCCGGTGAAATTCCTCAGGCAGTGTCAGGGCGAACAGACTGGTCAGCAGGTCCGCACTTCCGTCGGCCACGGGAATGTGGGCAGCGGTGGCACAGAGCCACTGCTTTCCCTTGTATTTGGCGGCGGCCCAGCGGACGGCCTCCTTGGAGATGTCCAGTCCCGTCAGCTCCGCCCCAAGGGCATCGGCAAGACGGGCGGAATAGTAGCCCTCGCCGCAGCCGACGTCCAGAATCTGACCGGAAATGCCAAGCCTTTTGGCCTCCGCGGTCAGGGCATCCAGAATGGGGGCGTAATAGCCCGCCTCCAGAAATTCCCGGCGGGACAGTACCTGCTCCCGGGTGTCACCGGGGTTCAGGGAATGCTTCTGCTGAACAGTCAATAAGTTGACATAACCCTGCCGGGCCATATCAAAGCTGTGATTCTGGGGGCAGACAAATTGCCTTTCCCGCTGATTCAGTTGGAAACCACAAATGGGACAAAGCAAATTCATATCGCAACCCTCCATAATATAATATACCCCATTTTCCCACAACAGTCAAACGGAAAGTAAACAATTGCTGTGGCGCGGTGATGAAAACAAATGTCATTGCGAGGAGCGAAGCGACGTGGCAATCCCCTTCAAAGGTCCGTGCAGAATCATAAAACGAAATTTTTCGAAAACTTGTAGGAGATTGCCACGCCAGTGTGCGCACTGGCTCGCAATGACATGTTTATTTACAATATAGAAAGGAAGTGTCCCCCGTGCGGCGTATTCTGGCATTGTTTTTTTCTCTGACGTTTCTAACCCTGCCTGTCCGGGCAGCGGAAAGCAAATACGCCGCCCTGACCTTTGACGACGGACCCTCGGGAAAGTTCACCCGGCAGCTGCTGGACGGTCTGAAGGACCGGGGGGTGGAGGCCACCTTCCTGCTGTGCGGCTACCGGCTGGCCAACTATCCAGACCTTGCCCAGCGGATGATGGAGGAGGGTCATGAGATCGGCTTCCACGGCTTCTCCCACCGGAACATGAAGAATATGAGCCGCCGGGAGGTGGCTTCCGAGGTGATGGACACGGAAGCGCTGCTGCCGGAGGGCTGCCATCCTGCTTTTCTGCGCCCCCCCGGAGGCTTCTCCAGCGATGCGGTGCAGCAGGTGGCGCAGGCCCGGAACCTTGCCATCCTCCACTGGTCCTTAGACCCCCGGGATTGGGAAAATAAGGATGCCCGGGCGGTGGAGAAGGCAGTGCTGGCCAATATTCAGGATGGAGATATCGTGCTGCTTCATGACATGAGCCAAAGCAGTGTGGATGCGGCGCTGAACATTGTGGATGCCCTGCTGCGAAAGGATTTCCGGCTGGTGACCGTCAGCGAGCTGGCAAGGCTTCGGGGCATCAAACTGAAGCCGGGACAGGAGTACAGCAGTTTTCCGAAAAAAGAGGATTTAAAATAAAATGTAGGGCGGGGATACATCCCCGCCCTACAGTCAGCGTGTCGATAAACCATGTCATTCCGAGCCAGTGCGCACACTGGCGTGGGAATCTCCTGGATTTCCGAACATTTATCAGTAATAATTGCCAGATTGTTCTTCCATTTGGGAGATTGCCACACCAGTCTGAGGACTGGT
>JAFSCK010000105.1 GCA_017436785.1 Oscillospiraceae bacterium
CAAGAGCCATGGAGCTCTACAGATAGATCACTTTCATTATACACGAATTTTTTAAGCCCGCAATCTGGTGGGTTAACTTTCTGCGCCCTTTTTTACGAACAATAGTGCAAAATTAGGGCTTGACAAACATTAGCTAGATTTTGCGAACTGTTTGCTTTCATAGTATCACACGAAAGGAAATTATACAAGAACAGGCACAGCAGTAAACTGCTGTGCCTGTCAACTGTTTTATACGTACCCGCCCCTTCTGGATACATTTTTTGCTGTTATGAAGCGCACCTGCGGCACATGATGGGGAGGGGGGATGATCAGCGTCTGCTTTTCTTTTCAGGGATCTGGGAAATGACCACTGCCGCAAACACCAGCGCGCAGCCGAGCATTTCATGGGCCGCCATCCGTTCGCCCAGCAGCCACCAGCCGCCGAGAACAGCGAACACGGACTCAAGGCTCATAATCAAAGATGCGGTGGTAGGCTCCAGCGATTTCTGTCCTACGATCTGCAAGGAGTAGGCAAGTCCCATGCTCAGCATACCGGCAAAGCACAGAGGCCCCCAACAGGCAAGCAAATTGCCCATGTCGATGGTTTCCGTAAAGGCAACAAAAGGGATGGACAGCACAGCAACTGTCAGCGCCTGCACGCAGTTTAGCCGGAATCCGTCCACAGCGGAAGCAAACCGGTCGATGCAGGTGATCTGGACGGAAAAAGCCAAGGCACAGCCCATTAAGAATAAATCCCCCTGATTGATCTCCGTGACACCGAGGCAGCTCAGCAGATACAGGCCTACCACAGCCAGAGCCACGCTGAAAACGGCGGCTTTCGGCACCTTTCGTCCCAGAAATAGTCCCAGAATGGGAACCAGTACAATGTACATGGCGGTAATAAAGCCTGCCTTTCCTGCGTCGGTATACACAAGTCCGATCTGCTGCAGGCTGGATGCCACAAACAGGGCGCAGCCGCAGATAACACCGGATTTCCACAAGTCAGGATTTTTCCATTTTTCCGCAGACTGCTTCATTGTGCATCTGCCGAGATCCAGCACAAAAGCGCTGGGGATTAGCACCAGCACTGCCAACAGACAGCGCACCATCTGAAAGGTAAAGGGCCCGATCAGGTCCATGCCCACACTCTGGGCAATAAAAGCAAAGCCCCAAATAACGGTAGCTGCCAGCAAGGCAAGGGTGCCCTTGAGTTGTTCCTTCATAAAATCACCGCCCAATACTGTATCATAAATTGTCGGGAATTGCAAGCGGTTGCTTTTTCGCTTTAGTGTGGTATAATATAAACGATATACGGGCGATATTGTAGGGCGGGGTCATGACCCCGCCGACGCAGTTGCGATATTGCTCAACGTTCTTTGGTACAAGTATAGTTTGTAATAGCACAGATTCCTGCCTGGAAAAAGAAAAGACCGGGTCGGCGGGGTCATGACCCCGCCCTACGATATTTGAAGTTTGGAGGAATGAAAATGGAAAACACCAACCGCATTTTGAACCGGGAAGAGATCCCCGAAGAATACAAGTGGGCCATCCATGACCTGTATGCCACCGATGAAGACTGGCATGCCCATCTGGCCACGCTGGCAGAGGATCAGGCTTATCTTGCCGCCATGGCAGGCACACTGGGAGCGCAGGGAGAAAATCTTTTGGCCTACCTGACCCGGATGGAGGAAATGGATCAGAAGGTCTACCGTCTGTCCAACTACTGCATGCGCAAAGCCGATGAGGATACCCGCAACGCTACCTATCAGGCCATGGTGGGCAAGTACCGGGGCGTGTTGGTGGCATTGAATGCGGCTCTCAGCTTTGCGGACCCGGAGATGATCGCCATTTCCGACGAGACCTTGGACCGGTTCTATGCCGAGGTGCCGGGTCTGGAACGCTACCGCCGTTACCTGACCAATCTCCGCCGGAAAAAGGCCCACACCCTGTCTCCTGCGGAGGAGAAGCTGCTGGCAGCCGCCGGTGAGATCGCCCATACCCCTGACAGTATCTATGGTGTTTTCGCCAATGCAGACCTGAAATTCCCCGATGCGCTGGATGCACAGGGCAATTCCCATCCTGTTAGTGCCGGAACCTTCATCCGGCTGGAGGAAAGCCCGGACCGGGAGCTGCGCCGCAGCGCCTACGAAAGTGTCTACGACACCTACGGCCAGTTCCGCAATACTGCTGCAGCCATTCTTAACGGTCAGAACAAGCAGCAGAAGTTCTTTGCGGAGGCCAGAAAGTACGACAGTGCCTTTGTGCGTTCGTTGGACAACACCAATGTTCCCACCTCTGTCTACCATAACCTGATCGAAGCGGTCCATCAGAATGCGGACAAGATGCACCGTTATATCCGCCTGCGCAAGAAGCTGCTGGGGGTAGAAACCCTGCATTTCTACGATATCTATACCCCGCTGGTACCGGATGCGGATCAGACTATCCCCTATGCCGAGGCCAAGCAGACCATTTATGAGGCCCTGCATCCTCTGGGGGACGAATACCGGGCCATTCTGAAAGAGGGTTTTGATAACCGCTGGATCGATGTCTATCCCAGCGTGGGCAAGCGCAGCGGTGCTTACTCCGCCGGTGCAGTGGTCCATCCCTTTGTGCTGATGAATTATTCCGGCAATCTGAATACCCAGTTCACGCTGGCCCACGAAATGGGCCACGCCATTCACTCCTACCTGTCCCATAAGCATCAGAATCCCGTTGATGCCGGCTATGTGATCTTCGTTGCCGAGGTGGCCTCCACCTGCAACGAAGCGCTGCTGATGGAATACCTTTTGGGTAAGACCACGGACAAGCGGCAGCGGGCCTACCTCATCAACCATTTCCTTGACCAGTTCCGGGGAACCATTTATCGCCAAACCCTCTTCGCGGAGTTTGAGCTGAACATTGGCCAGATGGTGGCTGAGGGCAAGACGCTGACAGCCGAGGCCCTTTGCGCAGAATATAAGCGGCTGAATGCGCTTTACTACGGCCCGGATATCGATGTGGATGACCGCATTGCCATGGAATGGGCCAGAATCCCCCACTTCTACTACAACTACTATGTCTTCCAGTACGCTACCGGTTACTCCGCAGCCATTGCCCTGTCCCGCCGTATCCTGCGGGAGGGAGAACCGGCGGTGAAGGATTACCTGAACTTCCTCTCCGGCGGCTGCTCCAAAACGCCCATCGATCTGCTGAAGGGCGCAGGCGTGGATATGACCGGTCCCGAGCCTGTGAATCAGGCACTGGAGCTGTTTGGTCAGCTGCTGGATGAGCTGGAAGCATTGCTGGAGGCTTGAGATGGAGGAGCTGTTTATCCCCACGCTGCATACCTTTGCCATGAATAACATCTTCACCGGCTCCAAGGGGCTGTTCCGCTTCCGGGCAAAGCCCAATATTGTAAAGGCTACCCCCAAAGAGGTGGATTTTGAACAAAGCTCCATTACAGCAGAATACTGGCACGGCCTATACTGCTACGAAAAGAGTGAAATGGAGGGCTGTGAAACCTTCCCCCTGACGGAAGAAGGCCGTCAGGCCATGCTGGACTGGCTTATCAGTAAAATATAAATTGCACGCAGGGCGGGGTCGGTGACCCTGCCCTGCAGTTACTTATCCATAATTTACAATGTGTCCTTCTTCCGAAAACTTCTTTTACTAATTGTAAAAAACTTTAAAATTTTACTTGCTATTTGATGCGCAGATTGTGTATAATGAATACAAATCTCATGATGGGGAGTGTGCCAGATGGACAGCGGGGCCTATTGGAAATTTATTGAAAAATACAGAGAGCCTGCTGTACAGGAGAAGGCCATTGCCTATCTTGCAGAGCATCTGGCCAAGTTTCTGCGAAAAGGGGAACGGGTACTGATCTGCTTCCGCTGCCGGGAAGAGGGTAGCCTGAGCTGGCTGATGGAGCAGGCAGTGCTGCGCTGCGAGGCGATTCCTGTTGTCTGGGGACCGGATAACCTTTGGAAGACCCTGTTGCGGCAGGCCTTTACCAACAAGGTTACGGCCATCATTGGTCCGCCTCTGATCCTGCTGGGATTGATGAAGCTGAAGCGCCATAATTCGACACCGCTGTACATCCGACGGGTCATCACCGCTGGCTATCCCTGTCCGGACTGGATGATCGAGGGTCTTGTGAAGGGCTTTGACTGTGAGGTGGGCGGCTGCTTTGGCTTGGAGCACAGCGGCATCGTGGCTGGCTTTGCCTGCGGCAGAAGCTGGGGTGTTCACCTATGGGAGGATGTATTCGGCGTACAGATTGTGGACAGCAGGGGAGAGCCTCTGCCGGAAGGTCAATTGGGCGAAATCGTGCTCTATTTTAAGGAAACACCCTCGCTGCGGCTGCCTATTGGAGACTATGCGGCGGCGATTTCGGAGAAATGCGGCTGCGGAAGCACCAGCGTGCGGCTGACACAAATGTGCTACGGCGGCCTTGCGGATTCGGATCTGGATGCGCTTGCCCATCATTTGATGAGCTGGACCAGCGTGCTGGACTGCCATGTGAAAAAGGGAGAGTGCGGTCTGGAAATCGAAGTGGTCTGTTTTCAGGGAGAGAAGCTTCCCAAGATCCCCACTGCTGCTAAGCTGGTGGTGCGCAGCTGGGATCCCCAGAACGACGAACCCCTGCTCCATGCATCCTCTCTGAAATATCCTGAGATGATGTAAAAAAATGTTGACTTTTTTCCGCATTGTGGTAGAATACAGAAGATATGCAAAGACAATGCGGCAAACAAAGCAGCCTTGGAAGCCTGTAGCGAGGGGGAAACGGTGAAAGCCCCCGGCCGAAAACCTGTGAGCCACTTACCGCGTCGCCCGGGAGGACCGGGACGGGTGCTCCCGTTACAGAGCGTCTAAGATGTCCGAAAAATCGGACGAATTAGGGTGGTACCGCGATTCACGTCGCCCCTATATATTAGGGGCGGCGTTTTTTTATCAATTTGTCATTCCGAGCCAGTCTGCTTAAGTGGCGTGGGAATCCCCTGCGGCTACAGGGTGTCCTGAAATTTCAGGAGATTGCCACGTCGGCCTTTGGCCTCCTCGCAATGACAGAGAAAAATGTATGGAGGTTTTTATATGAATCCCAAGCCTTATGGCGTAAACGAACTGCGTGAGATGTTCCTTAGCTTCTTTGAGAGCAAGCAGCATCTGCGTCTGCCCAGCTTCTCCCTGATCCCTCAGAACGATAAGTCCCTGCTGCTGATCAACTCCGGCATGGCCCCCATGAAGCCCTACTTCAAGGGTGAGGTGGAGCCTCCCCGCCGCCGTGTCTGTACCTGCCAGAAGTGCATCCGTACCGGTGACATCGAGAACATCGGCAAGACCGCCCGTCACGGCACCTATTTTGAGATGCTGGGCAACTTCTCCTTCGGCGATTACTTCAAAAAGGAAGCCATCGCATGGAGCTGGGAGTTCCTGACCAAGGTGGTTGGCCTGTCCGAAGACCGCCTGTTCCCCTCTATCTATGAAAACGACGAGGAAGCCTTCGAGATTTGGAACAAGGAGATCGGTGTTCCCGCTGACCACATTTTCCGCTTCGGCAAGAAGGACAACTTCTGGGAGCACGGCTCCGGTCCCTGCGGCCCCTGCTCTGAGATCTACTACGACCGCGGCGAAAAGTACGGCTGCGGTAAACCCGGCTGCACCGTTGGCTGCGACTGCGACCGCTATATGGAGGTCTGGAACAACGTCTTCTCCCAGTTTGACAACGACGGTCAGGGCAACTACACCGAGCTGGTCCAGAAGAACATCGATACCGGCATGGGTCTGGAGCGTCTGGCAGTTGTCTGTCAGGATGTGAACTCCCTGTTCGATGTGGACACCGTCATGAACATCACCAACAAGGTCACAGAGCTGACCGGTGCTTCCTACGGCAAGTCCTACAAGATGGACGTTTCCCTGCGCGTTATCACCGACCATATCCGTGCCTCCACATTCATGATCGCTGACGGCGTTCTGCCCAGCAACGAGGGCCGGGGTTACGTTCTGCGCCGCCTGCTGCGCCGGGCTGCCCGTCACGGTAAGCTGCTGGGTGTCAACGATCCCTTCCTGTTCAAGGTGGTGGAGACCGTTGTTCACGAGAATGAATCCCACTACACCTACCTGCGGGAGCGTGCTGAGTATATCACCCGTATCGTCAAGATCGAGGAAGAATCCTTCGGCAAGACCATTGATACCGGCATGGTCATCTTCAACGAAAAGATGGCTGCTCACAAGGCCGAGGGTAAGACGGTCTTCTCCGGAGCTGACGCTTTCCTGCTGTCCGCTACCTATGGTTTCCCCATCGACCTGACTGCCGAAATGGTAGAGGACGAGGGCATGACCCTGGATCTGGAGGGCTTCAACGCGCTCCGGGAGGAAGACAAGATTCGCGCCCGGGAGGCCCGGAAGGCTCTGGGCGATCTGGGCTGGGCCGGCATCGACTTCGGCAAGGATATGCCCGAAACCAAGTTTGTTGGCTACAACGCTCTGACCAATGATGCCAAGATCCTTGCCATCGTTTCCGAGGAAGAGCTGCAGCAGACCATCGGCGAGGGCGCTGAGGCAATTCTGGTTCTGGACGAAACTGCCATGTATGCCGAAATGGGCGGTCAGGTGGCCGACCACGGCACCATCAAGACCGAAACCGCTGTCTTCGAGGTCAACAATGTCCAGAAGAACAAGGGCGGCAAGGTCATGCACTATGGTAAGGTTGTCTCCGGTGTGCTGAATGTAGGCGATGCCGTTACCGTTTCCGTTTGCCCTGAGCGCCGCAAGGCCATTATGCGTGCCCACTCTGCTACCCACCTGCTGCAGAAGGCACTGCAGACCGTGCTGGGCGACCATGTCCATCAGGCCGGCTCCTACGTCAACGAGGATTATCTGCGCTTTGACTTCACCCACTTCTCTGCCATGACCGCTGAGGAGATCGAGAAGGTCAACGCTCTGGTGCAGGAGGCTGTGCTGGAGGGCTACGGCGTGGACATCAAGGAAATGTCCATTGACGAGGCAAAGGCTATCGGTGCTACCGCTCTGTTCTCCGAAAAGTACGGCGATACCGTCCGCGTGGTCAACATGGGCGGCTACTCCATCGAGCTGTGCGGCGGTACCCATCTGGACAATACCGCAAAGGTTGGTTCCTTCCGTATCGTTTCCGAGGCTTCCGTTGCCTCCGGTGTCCGCCGTATTGAGGCCATCACCGGTAAGGCATTTGTTGCCGATGCCGCCAAGACCCGGGAAACTCTGGGCAATGTCTGCGCAGCCGTGAAGGTCAAGAAGGCTGATGAGCTGGAAGCCAAGCTGAATGCCCAGCTGGAGGAGATCAAGAACCTTAAGAAGGAAATCGAAGCCTTCAAGGCGAAGGAAGCTGCCGGTGCTGTGGACAAGATGCTTGCCGGTGCTGAGAACGTCGGTTCCGTGAAGGTCCTGACCGTGAAGGTCCCCGGCGCTGACGCAGGCAAGCTGCGCCAGATGGGCGACGTGCTCCGTGACAAGGATGCTTCCGTGGTTGCTGTTCTGGCTTCTGCAGCCGGTGAGAAGGTCACCTTCCTGGCTGTCTGCGGCAAGGATGCCGTCAAGTCCGGTGTCAAGGCCGGTGAGATCGTCAAGTTCGTCTGCAATGTCTGCGGCGGCAATGGCGGCGGCAAGCCTGACTCTGCCATGGGCGGCGGCAAGGACGCAACCAAGATGGACGAGGCTCTGGCTGGTGTTGCCGGCTTCGTTTCCACTAAGGTAAAGTAATTGAAAAAGGCCAAGAGGCGCAGCGAAAATGCTGCGCCTCTTTTTTAACCCAAAAGGGTTAATTCCTTTGAGAAAAGGAGGAGCATTATGCGAAAACTCGTATATATGACCCTTGGTTTTGGGGCTGCCTGCGGTCTGTGGGCATATACGGACAGCCATAGGTGGATCTTGGCAGGCTGTGCGGCGGCTGTGTTGTTTGGCGCGGCTGCGGGAAAGGAGGCGAGGCCTCTGCACCGTGCACTGCTGGTACTGCTGGGACTGCTGGCTGGCTTCGGCTGGTGTCGGTTTTACGGCCATGCATATCTGCTTCCGGCCAAAATGCTGGATGACACCATCCGAAATGTGGAACTCCGGGCATCAGATTTCAGTAGGGACGCCGCATATGGAACTACCTTCGATGCCATGCTGATGCAGGCGGGAAGGCCTTACCGGGTCAAGGTTTATCTGAACGAAAGCTTGGCTGTTACGCCGGGAGATTACCTCTATGGGAATTTCCGATTCCGCATGACAGCACCGGAGGGGGAGACAGAATCCAATTACCATTCCGGAAAGGGAACTTTCCTGCTGGCCTACCAGCAGGATACTGTGCGCTTAGAAGATTATGCACCCACCCGCCGGGACCTTCCGGCCCGTATCCGCAATAAAGTCCAGCAGATCATCACCCTGACCTTCCCGGAGGATGCAGCCCCTTTTGCCAAAGCGCTGGTGCTGGGAGATACCTCGGATCTTGATTATGCCACAGATACGGCCTTTAAGGTCAGCGGCGTCCGCCATGTGGTGGCAGTTTCCGGTCTGCATGTCTCGATTCTTTTTGCCCTGCTCAGTACCCTGACCTTAAAACGGCGATGGCTGACGGCATTGGTGGGCTATCCTGCTTTGGTTCTTTTTGCGGCAGTGGCAGGCTTTACACCTTCTGTCTGCCGGGCCTGCATTATGTCGGGGCTGCTGCTTCTATCTTATCTGGTCAGTCGGGAATATGACGGCCCATCTGCCTTATCCTTTGCGGTGCTGGTGATCCTTTGGGGAAATCCGCTGGCCATTACCTCCGTCAGCTTCCAGCTTTCCGTGGCCAGCGTGGCGGGTATCTATTTATTCCAGACCGGGATCCGGCGATGGCTGACAGCGTGGTTTGGCGACTGCTCCGGAAGTCGGATCAAAGCCTTCTTTGTCAACGCATTATGCACCTCCATCGCCATTTCCCTGAGCGCCATGGTACTGACTGTTCCCTTGTGCGCTTACTATTTTGGTGTCGTCAGCCTCATAGGCCCTCTGACGAACCTGTTGACCTTGTGGGTCATCAGCGGCATTTTTTATGGGATCTGCGGTGTCTGCGGCCTGTTTTTCCTGTTTCCGGCGGCAGCGGCAGCGGTGGCAAGGCTTGTGGCTTGGCCCATCCGTTATGTATTGGGTACGGCGAAGTTTCTGGCAAAATTTCCTTTGGCGGCAGTGTATACCCAGAGTATTTACATCGTGCTGTGGCTGATCTTTATTTACATCCTGCTGCTGTATTTCCTGTTTTCCCGGAACCGCAGGCCTGTGACCTTATCCTGCTGTGCCTGTATCGGACTGTGCATCGCGCTGCTTGCCGGCTGGCATGAGGGAATGCGTTCCGGAATGTGCTTTACGGTGCTGGATGTGGGACAGGGGCAGTGTCTGCTGCTGCAATCGGAGGGGAAGACGGTGATGGTGGATTGCGGCGGTGACAGCGATACAAAGGCGGCGGACCTTGCGGCCCAGACCCTCCTTGCCCGGGGCATCAACCGCTTGGATTGCCTGATCCTGACCCATCTGGACCGGGATCATGCAGGCGGTGCCCAGCACTTTCTGTCCCGGGTGGATACGGATGTGGTGATTTTGTCGGATGTGTATTCCCAACTGGATACAGGCCTTGCAAAACGGGTAGTATACGCAAAAGAAGACCTGCAAATGACGCTGGGCACCGCAAAAATCCAGATTTTTACCCCAAGATTTCCCGGAAACAGCAATGAAATGAGTTTATGTATCTTGTTTGATATGGAAAATTGTGATATACTGATAACCGGCGACCGTAGCGGCTTTGGAGAACGCTCCCTATTGCGCCATGCCCAGATCCCGGATGTGGACATTTTAGTGGCTGGTCATCATGGAGCGAAAAACGCAACCTGTGAAGAATTGCTGGATGCGGTGACTCCGGAAATCGTCTGTATCAGTGTATCGGCAGACAATTCCTACGGACATCCGTCCTCTGATACCATCGCCCGATTGCAGCAGCATGGCTGCACCATTTACCGTACCGACCGGCACGGTACCATTACCATCAGGAGGTGAATCCATGGCAAGAAAGCCCTCTCAGGGAAATGCCCTGCAGGAATTGAAGACTGCGCTGAAAAATAAGGAGCTGGGACGGCTGTATGTTTTCCATGGAGAAGAAACCTTCCTGCTGAACCATTATCTGGGGCAGATGAAGAAGCAGCTGCTGGACCCTTTAACGGAATCTTTTAATTTCCACCGACTGAATAATGAAACCTTTGACATTCGCAGCTTTGCCGACGCGGTGGAGAATCTGCCTATGATGGCGGAATATACCTTTGTACAGGTGGATGACATTGACCTGTTTAAAATGAACGAAGGGGACCGCAATAAAATGACGGAGATTCTCTCCGACATCCCCGATTACTGCACCGTGGTCTTTACCTATCTCACCGCCCAGTGGAAGCCGGACAAGCGGCTGAAAAAGCTGTGGGAGGCGGTAGAGAAAAATGCTTCCATTGTGGAATTTGCCAAGCAGGACCAGCGGGATCTGATTGCATGGGTCACCCGGCATTTTCTGGCCCGCCAGAAGCGAATTTCCACCGACCTGTGTGCCTATCTCATCGACATCACCGGCGGTACCATGACGGCGTTAAGCGGCGAGATCGACAAGATCTGCGCCTATTCCGGTGCGGATGAGATCAAAAAGACGGACATCGATGCCGTTACCGAGCCGGTTCTGGATGCGGTGGTGTTCCAGATGACGGACCTGCTCAGTGCCGGGCGCTATGACCAAGCGCTGATGAAGCTCCAGCAGCTTCTGAAAATGCAGCAGGAGCCATTGGCGATCCTAGGTGCAGTGGGCGGACACTTTCGCCGCATTTCCACCGCCCGGACTCTGCTGGACCATGGCCGCAGCGCTTCGGAATTGCAAAAGCTTTGCGCTCCCATGCCGGATTTTGCGGCCCGGAAAACCATGGATGCCGCCCGCCGGTTCCGCCCGGAATTTTGCCGCCGGGCAGCACGGCTGGTCATGGAAACCGACTACCGAATGAAGACCTCCTTTGACGACAGCGAACGGCTGCTGGAATTTCTGATTTTGCAGCTTGCGCAGGAGGCAGAAAATGGTTAAAATAAAAGAAGCCATTGTGGTAGAGGGCCGCTATGACAAAAATACCCTTTCCCAGATCGTAGATGCCCCCATTCTGGAAACCTCCGGCTTTGGAATATTCAAGGATAAGCAGCAGATGCAGCTTCTGCGCCGGATTGCGGAAACAAGAGGCCTCATTGTCTTTACGGATTCTGACGGCGCGGGCTTCGTCATCCGCAACCACATCAAAAGCGCCATTCCCGGAAACTATTTAAAGCACGCCTATATCCCCGATATCCCCGGTAAGGAAAAGCGGAAGGCATCCCCCGGTAAGGAGGGAAAGCTGGGCGTGGAGGGCATGTCCCGGGAAATTATTTTGGAGGCTTTGAGAAGGGCCGGTGCCACCATCGAGGGGGAGGAAGCCCCTTCGGTCCGTCAGATCACAAAGCAGGACCTGATGTCTTTAGGCCTCTCCGGCGGCTCAGATGCCTCCGCCAGACGCTTGGCCTTACTGAAAAAACTAAATCTGCCGCAGCATATGAGCCCCAACGCCATGCTGCAGGCATTGAATCTACTATATTCTTTGGAAGAACTCTCTTCCATTATGAAGGAACTGGAAACCACCTTATGACGATAATCCCCGTAACGGAACATAATTTCCCGCAGGCAGCACAGGTCTATCGCGCCTCTTGGCGGGAATCCCATAAACATATCTGCACACCGGAATTTCTGCAAAGCCGGGACTGTGACGGCTATTTGCGGCAGAGATTGGCAGGACTGTACCTTCTTTCCGATGGTGAGCCTGCCGGGGTGATCCGTGTGCATGATGGAACTTTGTCCACCCTTTACATCCATCCGGCAAAGCAGGGCCGGGGATACGGAAGAACGCTGCTGGATTTTGCCTTGGAATGCAGCCCCAACCTGAAGCTGACAGTACTTTCCAGCAATGAAAAAGCTGCCGGCATGTATCTGCGGCATGGGTTCCGCTTTACCGGAAAGCAGCAGAAGCTGCGTGACGGCCTGTGGGAGCGGGAAATGATCCGAAATGCCGTGTAAAAAATAGAGAAACCACAGACAGTATGGAGAAATACCATGGTAGATATACAAGTCAAAAATCTGACGAAATTCTTTGTCATCGGCGAAAATCTGCTGGAGGGCCTAAGCTTTGAGATCCAGGAAGGGGAGTGTGTCGCCATTTTGGGCCGCAACGGCTGCGGTAAGACCACTCTGTTCAATATCCTGACAGGACAGATGGACTACGATGACGGTGAAGTTTACGTCAATCCCAATAAAAAACTGGGCCTCATTTCCCAGATCCCCGTATTCCCGGAGGGCTACGCCGTGGAAGATGTTCTGCGCAGTGCCTATGGGGAGATCCTGCGGATCCGGCAGAAAATGGAGCTGCTGGAATGCGAAATGGTCAAGGGTGTCACCGATGACCAGCTGCGGGAATACGATGCCCTGACCAACCGCTTTCAGTCAGGCGGCGGCTATGACATGGATGTGGAAGTGGACAAGATCTGCAACGGTCTGGGCATTACCCCAGAGCAGCGGCATCAGGCGTTTTCCAGCCTGTCCGGCGGAGAAAAGACCCGGGTGAACCTTGCCCGGCTGCTGCTGGAAAAGACGGATATCCTGCTGCTGGACGAGCCCACCAACCATCTGGACCTCAACAGCGTCGAATGGCTGGAGCAGTACATCAATGCCTTTAAAGGCACTGTCCTTGCCATTTCCCATGACCGGTATTTCATCGATCAGGTGGCGGACCGGGTCATTGAGATCACCGAGGGCCATGCAGAGTTCTATTCCGGCAACTATTCCTTCTATATGGACGAAAAGCAGGCCCGGTTTGACCTGCAATTGAAGCAATACGAGCAGGAGCAGGCGAAGCTGAAGCAGCTGGGCTATACCGTAGAGCGCATGAAGGGCTGGGGCATCAACAACCGGACTCTCTACCGTCGTGCCATGTCCATTCAGCACCGGATGGAGCGCATCAAAAAGACGGAAAAGCCCAAAAAAGAGCGGACCATGAAGGCCAGCTTCGGAGAAAAGGATTTCTCCGGCGATGTAGTCTTTAAGATGAAGAATGTTTCCAAGGCCTTTGGAGAACGGACGTTATTTTCCGATGTAAACCTGAACGTGGAGGGCGGCGAGCGTATCGCTATCTTGGGCGATAACGGCACCGGTAAATCCACCTTTATCAAATGTCTTTTGGGAGAAGAGGACTGCGCCGGTAAGATCCAGTTTGGTCCCACCGTGAAATGGGGATATCTTCCTCAGATCATCCACTTTAAAAATCCTGAGAGGACCCTCTACGACACCATGCTTTACGAAAAGAACTGCACTCCGCAGGTGGCACGTGACCGTCTGGGCGCATTTCTGTTTCAGGGTGAAGATGTGTTCAAGCAGGTGAAAAACCTCTCCGGCGGCGAGCAGTCCCGTTTGCGGCTGTGTATGCTGATGGATGAGAAGATCAATCTGCTGATCCTTGATGAGCCTACCAACCATCTGGATATTGCTTCGAGAGAGTGGGTGGAGGCGGCCATTGAAGAATTTGAGGGTGTGCTGCTGTTCGTTTCCCACGACCGCTATTTTATCGAGAAATTTGCGGAGCGCATCTGGCTGCTGGAGGACGGCGGCATCCGGGACTTTGCCTGCGGCTACAAAAAGTACCGCTCCATTTTGGAGCACGAGGCTGCAGCCAAGCCTGCTGTTGCAGCAGCGCCCAAGCCCAAAAAGGAAAAGCCCAAGGGCGGCACCAAGGAAACTGATAAGCTGGTCCGCCGTCTGGAACGGGAAATCGAGAAGCAGGAAGCGGTGGTGGCAGCATATGATGCCAAAATCGAAGCTGCTGCAGCCGATTATCAGGAACTGACACGCCTGCTGGAGGAAAAGGAAGCCGCTGAGATGCAGCTGATGGAACTTATGGAGCAGTGGGAAGCTGCTCAGGAATAAAAAGGAGAGAAAACAATGAAAAAGAAATTGAGCACCGTAAAGCCGGAGCTGCCTAAGGAATATGTCTGGACGCTGGTCATTGAAGAACAGGAGCATGAATTTAAGTGCCTAGTCACCGAAACTGAGGTCATCACCTACGAGGACGGTGTGGAGAACAAGCATTTGAAGATCACCGATCCCACCTGTCTGGAGGGCACTCTGCAGATCGATACCCAGACCAAGATTTTCGGCGATATGGTGGATTTCCAGCTGGAACGGTTTATTCCTTACATCCGTCTGGACGGCCACTGGGCCATGTCCCATACCACGGAAAATGACCGTCTGAATGAACAAATCGCCATTTACAAGAAGCAGTCCAAGCAGGAAACCGCCATTGGCCTTGCTGCCATTGTTTTTACCTTTATCATGTATCTCGTCAATGGAAATATGGACGACTGGTGGATCCTGATCATCTTCGGCATTTTCTTTATTTCCAGCGCAGCGCTGCGCATGGTTCGCCTGCGCAATGAGCTGAATGCCCTAAAGGAACTGGAGGAGCAGGAAGCGGCAGAAAAGGCATCCGGCAATGAATACCTGTCCATTGCCCAGCAGGTGGCAAAGTCTGAGGAAGAATAACGCAGGGCGGGGGCTTGCCCCCGCCATTTCTTTTTGGAGAGGAGAAAAACGATGGATGCAAAGCTTCGGAATATGACCTCTGTGTACCTTGTGGACGACAGCGGCATCCTGTGCCTGTACCGTATCGGCTCCCGGGTAGCCAACCACAAATATGTGGGCTCCGCCGGCGGCCACTTTGAGAAGGATGAGCTAAACGACCCGAAAAAATGCGTCCTCCGGGAAATGCAGGAGGAACTGGGCCTGACGGAAACGGACGTGGAAGGATTGACCCTTCGCTACATTACCCACCGTCTTACCGGCGGTGAGATTCGGCAGAATTATTATTTCTTCGCCCGACTGAAAGAAAGCCGGCCCCTTTCCAGCACCGAAGGAGCGCTGCGTTGGGTGCCTTACGAGGAAATTCCATCATTGGAGATGCCCATTTCCGCCAAGCATATGATCCTGCATTATGTAAATGAGGGCCGCTATACGGATAAGCTGTATGCGGGTATTACCGAGGAACAGGGGACACATTTTGTGGAAATGCAGGAATTTTAACCCCCAATAATTTGGGTTGACACTTCGCTGCCAACGTCCTATAATAGGGAAAGACAAAACAAAAGGAGCGATTAACAAATGAGTTCTTGTAGCGGCAACTGTTCCAGCTGCGGCAGCACTTCCTGCGGCGACCGCAAGGCCGAGAGCCTGCTGGCACAGCTGAATCCCAATTCTACTGTAAAAAAGGTCATCGCCGTGGTATCCGGTAAGGGCGGCGTTGGCAAGTCCACCGTCACCTCCATGCTGGCGGTTGCTATGGCCCGTCAGGGCAAGCGCGTCGGTGTTCTGGATGCCGACATTACCGGTCCTTCCGCCCCCACCGCTTTCGGTGTCACGGAGTGTCAGGGTGCCAATGAAGACGGCCTGTATCCTGCTCTGAGCCGGGGCGGCATTCAGGTCATGTCTATCAACCTGCTGCTGGATGACCCTGCCTCTCCCGTGGTCTGGCGCGGCCCCGTCATTGCCGGTGCGGTCAAGCAGTTCTGGACCGATGTGATCTGGGAGGATGTGGACTATATGTTCGTGGATATGCCCCCCGGAACCGGCGACGTACCTCTGACGGTCTTCCAGAGCCTGCCCATCGACGGCGTGGTCATCGTTACTACGCCTCAGGACCTGGTGTCTATGATCGTTGCCAAGGCGGTCAAGATGGCCAACATGATGCACATTCCCGTGCTGGGCTTCGTGGAGAACTATTCCTACCTCCAGTGTCCCGACTGCGGCAAGAAGATCAATGTCTTCGGCAAGTCCCATCTGGATGAGATCGCCGCCCAGTTTGACCTGCCCGTTCTGGCCAGATTGCCCATTGATCCTTCCGTTGCCGAAGCCTACGACAACGGCCTGATGGAAACTGTAGATACCGAAGCAGTCAACGGTGTCATTGAAGCCATTAAAAATGCGTAAAGAAAACCTGTACCCGATAATGTCATTGCGAACCAGTCCTCAGACTGGTGTGGCAATCTCCTTCTTATGATGGGGATTTCCGAGCCAGTGTGCACACTGGCTCGGAATGACAATAGGGGTACAGGTTGTTTTTATAGCAGTCCTAAATCCATTTTCCATTCCAGCACATTTCTCACGGCATGGTTCAGGGTATCAATGTCAATACGCCCCTGATATACCGCCTCCAGCACGGCTTCGTACTGGATAGAATATTCCGTAGCGCATAGCAAATCGTTCCCAGCCAATACAGCCATCACAGCGGCTTCTCCAGCCCCATACTGGTCCGTTATGGCCTGCATCACCAGATCGTCGGTCATGATCACACCGGAAAAATCCAATTCCTGCCGCAGATAGTCATGGACGGCAGGGGACAGGGATGCGGGCAGTACCGGGTCAAAGGCTTCCACAATGGTGTGGCTCACAAGAACCGCGTCGCAATCTGCCTCGATGCCGGATTGGAAGGGCACCAGATCCCGCTCTTCCAGCTCTGCCAGAGAACGGCTGTCTACGGCAATGCCGGTGTGGGTATCGGCATTGTTTCCGTAGCCGGGAAAGTGCTTCAGCACACTGCCGATATTTTGGCTGCTCATTTTCCAGACGATGCAGAAAATGACATCGGCCGTGGTCATCACATCCTGCCCCAGAGAACGGTCATACATGAAAGCGGATACCTCCGTGGCAAGGTCACAGACCGGTCCCAGATTCACATTGAGGCCAATCGTATTCAAAAGCCGGCATTTTTCGTCTTCCACGGAGAGCACATTGTCCAGTCCGCCGGAAAAATAGGCCTGCCGCAGAGAAGGGAACCGGCTGCCGCGGAAGGCCTTGTACCGGCTGATACGGGTAACGCTGCCGCCCTCCTCGTCCACAGCCAGCAACAGGGGGATCTCCGCAGCCTCCTGATAATCTCTAAGCTTCTGCTGCATGGTTTCCATCGTTTCCTTTTCAAAATCCTCCGCGAACAGCACGAAGCCGCCAAGCTGATAGGTCTGAATATCTTCTATGGCGGTTTCCGCGTTGCACCGGGCCAGAAACAGCTGGCCCACCCGCTGCTCCAATGTCATTGCATTCAGCATTTCCCGAATAGGATCCGGCGCAGGCTCTGTTTCTGTGATAGCTACGGTTTCTGCGACAGCCACAGTGGCTGCCTCTGTTTCCAAAACTTCAGTCGTATCTGCACAGCCGGTCAAAAGCAGCAGGCTGAGAAGCATAATCAGCAATTTCATCCAATCACCTCGTTGTCCATATCATAGCACAAAAAAGCTTGATACGCAATGACGGGGATACTTTGAACTGTTCTTGCAGAATGAGCACTCCTGTGATAGAATATAAAAGAATAATAGGCAGTGGATTTAGAAGTTGACAAGGGAGTGTGTTCAAATGAAAAAAGGAATAGCAATGCTTTTGGCGCTGACTTGCCTGATAGGTTTATTTGGCTGTGCACGCCGGAAGGAAGATGCTGCCGCTCCAACAGGATACCCTTCCGGAGAAATCCAGCAGCCGCAAATCATGTATGATGGTTTGCGATATTTCTATTTTGCAACAGGCTTTGATGAACCATTGCCCGATGGATATGAATATGTGGGCGAGGTCGAGGCGATCGATCATGAGATTGCGCCCCAAGCCGATTTCCACGGTGCAAGAGTCGAGTTGGGACAAGAGATCTATGGATTACCGGGCATCCATGACACGATCTTTGTTCAATACGAAGATGGCTACGCACGTTTTTCTCTGAAAAAGGAACCGGAAAAGCAAGCCGAGGCGAATGCTGTGACTGTCCCTACCTGCAAATCCATAGAGACGGAAATTGCCGATAATTTTATTGACCCAGCCACTGTTTCTGTGCGCAAGGGCGAATGGGCATATACTGCTGACTCCAATAGGTTCGTTGCTTTGGTATCTGTTAATTATATAAACAAGTTTGAGAAATATGAAACCGCTGAATATGTTGTGTTAGGCACATTTGGCGGCGGGGCAGAAACGAAACATTGCCTAAATCAGCATAGTCCCTACAATCGCGAGACTGTGCTGGAAGCTTACGGTGCAATCGATAGCCGTAGATTTGATCTGGCCTGATGGATCGATTGCAGTTTTTTGCTGTTCCTTTTATATAAGCTCTCAAAAGAAAAAGCCAAGCTGCGAAATGCAGCTTGGCTTTGCTTATAGAACATGCCCAATCAAATACCACAGCGCCAGCAGCACCAGCGCGATGGGGATATAGGTCAGCAGGGAAGCGGCGGTGATGCAGATGACGGTGTAGCCAAACAGGTCCATCAGATAGGCAATGGCACAGAGGATGGCACTGGTAAAGACGGCCTTGCTCAGCTGCTTGCCCACGATATTGGAGAAGAAAAAGGTGTACATGGCACCAAGGAAGGGACTGGTCACGGCGATCACCAGACCGAGAATCAGATTCAGCAGACCCGACAGCATCATAAACACCAGCAAAAGCAGCAAAATCACCGGTGCATAGGTTACAAGTACCTCTGGCAGATAGGTCCGGAAGCCCCAGCACACCAGCAAATGCAGCATCATGCTGAACAGTACCATCAGAAGCCGCAGAATCAGCCACGTACCGAACCGTTCACCTCTGGGGATGAACGTGTCCAGAAGATTAACCAAAAAGGCAAGAATAACCAGTGACAGAACCTCAGCACACAGGGCCGGGAACTGAATATCGGAAATGGGAAGCAATATCAAATACTCTTCCGAAAAGTTAACAAAGGGAAGGGGCGACAGGAACATCTCCAGATTCCATGGTTTGAAGGTATAGATCACGATGGTGACGGAATAGATAAACAGGATGCCCATAGCCGAAGACAGAGAATGGTTCAGACTGGAGCTTTTGCCTAGCACCATCCGGCTCAGCAATCCCAAGATCAGGGATGCGGCGGCAAAATACAGCATAAACTTCGCTGCGGAGATCCAGTCGATCTGCTTCGGCAGATAGGAGGAGGCGTGCCAGATCACATCGGCTACTTCCTCGGGGATGTAGGAAACTGCCTTGTCAAGGACCTGAGAGAGGGTCTCTGAAATATAGGGTTCCATGGTTGAGAGGGTAGTTTCTAAATTCATAGGGGTCCTTTCATGGGGAAGGTGGAATGGATATGGAATAGGGAACAGTCTTGTCAGCCTGAATAAAGCGCAGGGAAGTCAAGGAATCTGCACACGGGAAAATCTGCGCGCATTATCACAGTGCCAAGATCCTTCGGCTAGGCACTTCGTGGTCCACTCAGGGGGTCGAGTGTGCAGAAAATTGTTCCTTATTCGCTATCCACTACAAAATCAGTGAAAAAAGCCGCCGCCAAAATATTGGCGGCGGCACGCATTTTCGGAGAGAGAAAAATTACTTGATCTCTGCCTCTGCGCCAGCTTCCTTCAGCTCGGCGACCAGCTTCTCTGCGTCTTCCTTGGAGATAGCTTCCTTCAGGGTCTTGGGGCAGTTGTCAACCAGCTCCTTAGCGTCCTTCAGGCCCAGGCCGGTAGCGGCACGGACAACCTTGATGACGCCCAGCTTGGAAGCGCCGG
>JAFSCK010000106.1 GCA_017436785.1 Oscillospiraceae bacterium
CCGACCCGGTGGCAAGTTTTCGCATGGTGAAATAGGCAATAAACGGCGCACTACGCATAGAACGATACCGTATGCGTATCGATAGCGACCGGCGGGGTCATGACCCCGCCCTACAGAAAGTAGATTGATAAATTACGATTTCCTATTACTATTGTTATAATGCAACAAGGGCAAAATAGCAAATGAATTTTTTGTAACCATGGCAATTTCGGGAAAGCTGTGGTACAATCAGGGTAAGTAGAAATTACCTTTGGGGGAGGATCGGCTATGGAATTAGGAGAAAAGCTGCGGCAGGCGCGGCAGGAGGCAGGGCTGAGCCAGCGGCAGCTGTGCGGTGAGGACATCACCCGGAATATGCTGTCTCAGATCGAAAACGGCAGCGCCAAACCCTCCATGAAAACGTTGCAGGTCCTTGCCAGCCGTCTGGGCAAAAGCGTCAGCTATTTTCTGGAAGAGGATGCGGTGGTATCCCCCAACCAGCAGCGCATGGAGAAAGCCCGGCAGCAGTTCGATGGGGGCTGCTTTTCCGCAGTGATCGAAGCACTGGAGAATTATCAATCTCCCGACCCCATCTTTGACCGGGAAAAGGCCCTTTTGTGGGCGCTTTCCCATCTGGAGCTGGCCCGGCAGGCCATGGCGGCGGGGCGGAAGATTCACGCAGCAGAGCTTCTGGCCGCTGCCGATATCCCCCTTCCCTATTGCGGCGAAGCCATCCAGCGCAGCAGGCTCCTGCTGCTGGGACAGCTGGCCCGGCAGCCCGTGACTTCCCTGCTGCCCTCTCTGGACGAGGAGCTGCTTCTGCGGGCGCAGGAGGCGCTGCAGATCGGAAATGCGGAAAAGGCATCCCATCTGCTGGAAGCCATGGACCGCCGGGACAGTCCCCGCTGGTGCCTCCTGCGGGGTGAATGTGCTTTGATTCAAAAGGAGTACCGCGCTGCCGCCGCCTGTTTTCACGCGGCAGAGGCTGCTTTCCCCAGAGAAACTGCCCCCAAGCTGGAGGTTTGCTACCGGGAGCTGCAGGACTACCGCCGGGCTTATGAATACGCCTGTCTACAAAAATAACCGGGGAAGCTTCCCCGGTTTTCGTTTTTTTCCGTTTCTTTTGTGGCAATATGTATGCAGGTGAGCTGTTCCCTTCTCCCCTGCTGTTCGCATCACACCGTGCGCATTCCGGCGATACACTTGACGGCTATGGAATCAGGTTTGTCAACCGTCGTCACGCTTGATTTCTGTTTCCTTGCTGTCCAAAGCTAGTATGACCGGTTTTCGCTGTCTTATACGAGTTTTTAATAAAACGCTTTTCCGCGTTTTATTAGGCCTGCATCATGGCGGCCAGCGGCTTCTGCCGCTAAAAAATAAAGTCAATACATTCCTTATCGCCCTCAGGCAATATGCCACATGGTGGCACAATAAAATGCTTCAATCATTTCATTAAGGAATCGTACTACAAGGAGGAATTTTATGGAAGAATTGGTGGTATTTCTGATCCCGGCCGTGCTGGGGCTGCTTCTGGTCCGTCTGCTGCTTCTGCCGCTGAAGCTGGCAGCAAAGCTGGCCATCCACAGTGCCGCAGGGCTGGTCTGCCTGTGGCTGCTGAATGGGATTGCCCCTTTTACCGGCATTTTGATCCCGGTCAATGCCGTCACCGTGCTGGTCTCCGGCTTTCTGGGGCTGCCGGGAATGGCGCTGATGGCCCTGCTTGCGGTAATGGGGTAATGCGTTCGCGGCGGGCAGAGGGCAACCGGCTCTCTGCAACGGAAAACCCCGGTGGCTGTGACCAGACACCGGGGCTCCCGCGAAAGGGTTTGGAAAGAAGAGAGGTAGAAAAGAGGATCTACGGAGTTGAAAGGAAGCGGCTCACGGCTTCCGCAACCTTTCTGTTATTAAGATACAATTTGGTTTTGAACATCGAATAAAGGAAACGTAAACAAAAATCGACCAATTTATGAACAGAAAAACCTTTGCTCTCTCCGCGCAATTGCAAACTACGAATGTCATTGCGCACCAGCGCGCACGCTGGTGCGGCAATCCCCTAAAAAGAGTAGAAATACTGCGTTTTTATAAAGAAAATGTTCTAAAATTCAAGAGATTGCCACGTCGGGCTTCGCCCTCCTCGCAATGACATTTGAATCAAGCAGCCGCAGATGGTGACCCATCTGCGGCTGTTGTTACTTTATTCGCCGGGGAAGATCAGCGTCACCTTGAACAGGTCGCCATCTACCAGCAGCTGCAGCTGGCCCTTCTGCAGCTCCATGAGGCTCTTGGCAATGTTCAGTCCCAAGCCGCTGCCCTCGGTATTGCGGGAGTCGTCGCCCCGGACGAAGCGCTCCATCAGCTCGTCGGCATCGATGTTCAGCTCCTCCCGGGAGATATTCTTAAGCGACAGCACCACCTTGCCCTCCAGCGACATCAGATCGATGTACAGCCGGGTGCCGGGCATGGCATATTTCACGGCATTGCTTAAGAGGTTGCTCAAGACACGCCACACCAGCCGTCCGTCGGCCCGCATGGGCATTCTGTCCTCGTCATGGCGGAACACAGGCATCAGCATGGCCTTATCCAGCTTGTCGGAGAACTCTCCCAACGCCTGATTTACGGATTCCACTGCATCCACGGTGGTGATGTCCACCTGCATATTGCCGGTGTTGGCCTTGCTCATATCCATCAGATCGTCAATAAGCTTTTTCAGCCGCAGGGACTGGCGCTCCAGCACCTCCAGATACTGCTCCGCCTCCTCCGGGCTGTGGGGCTTTTGCAGCAGGTCCACATAGTTGATGATGGAGGTCAGAGGGGTCTTGATATCGTGGGAAACGTTGGTGATCAGCTCCGTCTTCATCCGCTCGGATTTCAGCTGCTTCTGGGCAGCCACTACCGCCACATCTGCCAGATCATTCAGATCCTCCGCAAATTCCCGGAAGCAGCCGATCATCAGCTTGTCATCCACCTTGGTGCTCAGATCGCCCTTGCTCATCTTCTTGGTGCTTTCCAGCAGCACGCCAAAGCAGTGTGCACCGTAGAGCACCAGCGCAATGCCGCCAACGATGCCGACCAGTGTCAGGAAACTGTTGCGGGTAGCGCCTGCGATCAGGGTCAGGCAGAACCAGAACATTCCCACCACTGTCCACTGCCAAGTCATCGGCATCAGGCTGAAGAATCGGTTCAGCTTCCGGCCCATCCAGCGGAAGGCCATGCCCAGCTTGCCGAAGATCCAGCGCAGGCTGCTTTCAAAGGCACGGTAGCACCAAACCGTGCTCCGGCACAGGAACCGCCAGCTGCCCTTCAGGAATCTTCCCACCCAGGGGAAGCCCTTATTGCCGAGGAAGGCCTCCAGCCACCGGGTGCCCTGGATCAGCAGGCGGACACTGTGACCGCAGAGGGTATTGCGGTACCAGAAGCCGCCGGGGGTCTTGATCTGGGCCACAAGGGCATAGCAGAAGCCCACAAAGACCAAGCTGGCTGCAAAGGCTGCGGCTACTCCCAGCGTGCAGGCAAGGTTGATATCCCGCTGCAGCAGAAGATAGGCCCCCTCTACGCCCATGGCGGCGATGAGGGCGATTACAAAGCCGCCGCACAGGAAATAAAGGTCCAGCGGGATCCGGTTCAGTCCTCCTGCCCGGACCTCCTCAGAGCCTGGCTTCCGGCCGGCAGCGGTGCACAGGTAAACGGTAAACACCGCCAGCATCAGCAGGCTGATGCCGATCAGGGGCAGCAGGTAGCCCCGCAGATCCCGAACCAGCTTCACCACCGCAAAGAGATCCGCATCCCGGTAGGAGCTTTCATCCACATACAGCTCTACCGTCAGCTCCGGCATGGGAACATAGACATATTTGGCGGTCATATACTCTGCGATATCGGAATCCCAATAGGTCTCGGTGTTGATCTGATAGCTGTCCAGCGCTCTGCCGTTGATCATGACGGCTTCCGTTTCGGCAGGAATGGTTTCCTCGGGGATGGTCTCGGGGACGGTAGGCTCCGTGGGAGGCTCTGTCGCCACGGTGGTTTCGGTAGCCTCAGTTTCTTCCGTCGCTTCCGTAGCTTCCGTTTCTTCCGTGGCTTCGGTGGTCTCCACAGTCTCCTCCGTTACAGCAGGTGCTGTGGTTTCTGCCGCTGCTTCGGTGGCCTCAGCCGCGGCGGGGATGGCTTCCTCCACCGTTTCGGCGGGGACCGATTTCTCCATGGTGGCAGGAGTGGTCACATCCTCCGTTTCCATCGTGGCTTCCATGGTTTCTTCGGACACGGTGGTCTCCACCGCGGTTTCCGTGCCGGCAGGGACAGTTTCGCCTATGGGGACGATTTCCATGGTAACCACAGGCTCCTCCGGGTCTACGGTTTCCATCAGCATGGGCGTACCGTCGATGGCGACCACCGCAGGCTCGTCGGCGAAGGTCTGGAAGATGGTCCGTCCCGTGGAATTGCGGTTCATGCGGCCAATGGGCTCCTGAGAATAGTCGATGCTATAGTAGAAGGTTTCCCCGTCGTTGGAAAAATCCGCAGCGTGGATGCTGTTGTGGGGCAGGACTTCAAAATTCTCGTTGGCATAAGAGGAATAGACCAGCTGTCCCTTCTGGTTGACGATCAGATAACCGGCAGCTTCAAAATGAGAGTAATCCACATAGCCACTGCTGCTGTTATCGTCAAAGTAGCTGACATGCAGTTCATTATCGAAATAATCCGCAGAATAGACCGGAAGCATATCCTCGTCGTAGAGGATCACATGGGTGATGGCAATGCCTTCATCGGGGATCTCGTTGGAAGGATATCCGGCTTCCAGCTGGGACTGCTGTGCCTCCCGTTCCTCCCGCTCCCGGGCGATCCTTTCGGTCTCGGATTCCAGTTCCACAAGGTGCATATACTGCCCCTTAGGCTGCTGAGTAAACAGGGTAGCCGTTTCCTGCAGGTCTTCATTGTAGGCGCTGAGGACATTGCCTTGCGCATCCAGAATGCGGTAGCCGTAATTGGTAAAGGCCCAATAGTTGCCGATGCCGTGCAGATTTGTCACCATGCTCTCCGGGCAGCCGCCCAGCTCCGAGCTGGAATACTGCAGGGCCAGCGCCTTGGCTTTGCTTTCCACAAAAATGGCCGTATTCTCCTGCTGTACCTGCTCTACCGTCTTGTTGTACAGGTCGCCGCTGGCCAGCACCACCACACCGGTGACACCGCCGATGGCTCCCATCAGGGAGGCTGCACACAAAATGACGGCAATAAATTTGAACACAAGGCTATTCTTCATTTACTTTCCTCCCTCCATTTTATATCCCTGTCCCCATACCACCTTCAAGTACCGGGGCTCCGAGGGATTGATCTCGATCTTCTCCCGCAGGTGCCGGATATGGACCGCCACCGCGCCTTCGCTGCCCAGAGCAGCCTCCTGCCAGACGGACTCGTACAGATGCTTGGTAGAAAAGACCTTGCCGGGGCTTTGCATCAGCAGATGCAAAATGGCATATTCCGTGGGGGTCAAAGAAACCACTTCCCCCTCCACGGTAACGGACTTGGTCCGGTCATCCAGCACCACACCGCCTACCGTGATATTGCGGTGGTCAGATTCCGGACGGCTGCCCAAGCGTGCATAGCGCCGCAGCTGGGAGCGGACTCTTGCCAGCACCTCCACCGGCACGAAGGGCTTGGTGATATAATCATCGGCACCCACATTGAGGCCCAGCACCTTGTCCTCGGTTTCCGATTTGGCGGTGAGCAGGATGATGGGGGCATTGGAAAACTCCCGAATTTTCGCCGTGGCTGTGATGCCGTCCATGACAGGCATCATCACATCCAGCAAAATCAGATGGATGTCGTTATTCTTTACGATTTCCAGTGCTTCCTGCCCCGTAAAGGCCTCAAAGAGCTGATACCCCTCCGGGGTCAGATATATTTTCAGAGCATTGACGATGTCCGGCTGGTCGTCGCAAATCAAAACGTTGTACATAGAGCCTCTCCCTCTTTCTTTTTCAGGGTGGTATCATTATAGCATTTAATTTCTTAAGATAAAAGCAGGGTAATTCTTAAATAATTATTAACGTCGGCTTTCGCACCCTATTGTAGGGCGGGGTCATGACCCCGCCCTACAGGAAACGGTTTGAAAAACACCGCGCAAAAAATACCGCCGCAGAAAAGCTCTGCGGCGGTATGGATGTACAATTCCTTACAGGTACTGCTTGATGGCCTCGGAAGCCTCGGCGGGATCCTCGGAGATGGTAATGGTGATCTCCATGTTGTTGTCGGCTGCGAACTTTGCGCACCATGCAACAAACTCTTCACCGGCTGCCTTATCGTTGCCGATGGTCTTGTACAGGTTGTCAATAAAGACGTTGGTAATATCGAAATTACCGGCGTGCAGACCGCTCAGGAAACCCTTCAGCATCTCGGGGGAGCTGATGCCATATTCCTTGGAGTCCACCAGACGGACCTTATAGGTAACGTCGTAGGTCAGCTTTCTGCCGTACTCGATGCAAACGACATCGCCGTGTGCCTCTGCAACAGCAGCGTGGATAGCGTCGATCAGCTTCTTGGTCTTACCGGAGCCCTTCAGGCCCATAATAACATGAATCATCGGAATGTCCTCCTTTGCTTGCCACATTTTTGGCTTATGCACATTCTACCAGTTATCCGTCATTTTTGCAACTACTAAATTGTGAATTTCACAAGAGATTTTTTCAGGTCAAGTTTTTTTCATTTTCCTCTGGCTTTTTTTTGCAGATTATGTATAATGGAAGCAGCAAAACTTTACGAAACTCTTTAGGAGGACCTACGCCATGAAATACGGCTTTGGCATTGACCTTGGCGGCACCACCGTTAAGATCGCTTATTTTGATGAGACCGGCAATATGCTGGAAAAGTGGGAGATCCCCACGGTCACCGCAAACGGCGGCGAGCAGATCCTGCCCGATATCGCTGCATCCATCCGTGCCTTCCTGGAGGCCCATAACATCAACGAAACCAACATTCTGGGTCTGGGCATCGGCGTTCCCGGCCCCGTCAACGCCAAGGGTGTGGTGAACAAGTGCATCAATCTGGGTTGGGGCGTGTTCAATATTGCCGAGAAGCTGACTGCCCTCACCGGCTTCCCCGTAAAGGCCGGCAATGATGCCAACGTTGCCGCACTGGGCGAATTCTGGAAGGGCGGCGGCAAGGACTGCGACAACATGGTGTTCGTAACGCTGGGCACCGGCGTTGGCGGCGGCATCGTCGTGGAGGGCAATCTGCTCCACGGTGCCCACGGCTCCAGCGCAGAGATCGGCCACATCTGTGTCAACCCCGAGGAAACCGTTGCCTGCAACTGCGGAAATAAGGGCTGCGTGGAGCAGTACTGCTCCGCCACCGGCATCGTCCGTCTGGCAAAGCTGTATCTGGCTGCCAACGATACCGAAACCGGTCTGCGCGCTGTGGAAAACCTGACCTGCAAGGACATCTTCGACGCTGCCAAGGCAAACGATGCAGCCGCCCTCGCCATTCTGGATCAGGTCTACCGCTACATGGGCCTGTTCCTTGCCAACGTCTGCTCCACCGTCAATCCCGAGGTGGTGGTCATCGGCGGCGGCGTTTCCAAGGCAGGCGACATGCTGATTTCCGGCATCGAGCCTTACTTCCACAAGCACGTCTTCCACGCAGCAGGCGGTGCCAAGTTCGCCATGGCCTCTCTGGGCAATGACGCAGGCGCCTACGGTGCCTTCAAGCTGGCAGTGGATGCCTTCGGCGCCTGATTCCCTCCATACAGAACGCGGACACCAGAAACGGTGTCCGCGTTTTTTACTCATTCATCGAATGCGCCATTGTAGGGCGGGGTCATGACCCCGCCGGGCACTACCGATACTCACATATCATGTTTTTTTGCGCAACGCATCAATTATGCGTATATTTTTCCATGTTGAAATTTGCTGCCGGGTCGGCGGGGTCATGACCCCGCCCAACAGTAGATTTCCCCCAAAAAAATTAAAAACACAGGAACAAGCCACG